>DBAW01000219.1:3263-10953 GCA_002291855.1 Sphingomonas sp. UBA1000 | reverse complement strand
CCGGTGCCGTTCTTCCCAGCTAACGACATCCGGTGCCGTTCTTCCTCCCGAACACCACAGCTCCCGCCTTGGCGGCCGGCCGCAGACCCGCTAGGCGGCGGGCATGATCCATGTCCTTCTGACCGGCGCCAGCCGGGGCATCGGTGCGGCCGCCGCCACCGCGCTTTCCGATTGTCGGGTGTTCGGCACCAGCAGCGCCGATGGCGATCTGGCCGATCCGGCGACGCCGCAGGCGATCTGGCACAAGGCGCTCGACGCGCTCGACGGGCGGATCGACGTGCTGGTCAACAATGCCGGCGTGTTCGAAGCCGCGCCGCTCGATCTCGATCATGACGACTGGGTGGCGGCGTGGGAGCGCACGATGCGCATCAACCTGACCGCATCGGCAGAGCTGTGCCGGCTGGCCGTCCGCCATTTCGCCGATCGGGGCGGCGGGCGGATCGTCAATGTCGCCAGCCGCGCCGCCTATCGCGGCGACAGCCCGGCGCACTGGCATTATGCGGCGTCGAAGGCGGGGATGGTGGGCATGACCAAATCCATCGCCCGCGCCTATGCCCGCCAGTCGATCCTCGCCTTCGCCATCTGCCCGGGCTTCACCATGACCGGCATGGCCGAGGATTATCTGGAAAGCCGCGGCGGCGACAAATTGCTGGCCGATATTCCGCTGGGGCGCGTCGCCATGCCCGAGGAAGTGGCCTCGGCGGTCCGCTATCTGGCGCTCGACGCGCCCGCATCGATGACCGGCGCGGTGCTCGACATCAACGGGGCGTCCTATGTCCGCTGAGGCCGGCGCGGTCGACAGCTGGAAGGTCTCGCTGCCCTGCACCCGGGCCGAGGCGGAGGCGATCGATGCCGGGCTGATCGACATCGATGCCGTGCTGATGACCAGCGAAGAGGTTGAGGACGACCGCGAACGCTGGCGGCTCGACGCCTATCTGGAACATGCCCCCGATGCCGCGATGCTGGCCGCGATCCGCGCGCTCGTGCCGAGTGCGGCGGATGTCGAGCCGGTGATCGAGGCGCTGGGCGCGCAGGACTGGGTGACGCTCAGCCAGCAGGGGCTGGAGCCGATCCGCGAGGGCCGGTTCGTCGTCCACACCAGCGCCCATCCGGTCGCGCCGCCGCCGGGCGGGCGCGCCTTTCTGATCGATGCCGGGCGGGCGTTCGGCACCGGGCATCACGCGACGACCTCGGGCTGTCTTGCCATGATCGACGCGCTGGCCGGGCACGACTTTGCCAATGTGATCGACATCGGCACCGGCACCGGGCTGCTCGCCTTTGCCGCTCAGCATCTGTGGCCGGATGCGGCGGTGACCGCGACCGATATCGACCCGGCGGCGATTGCGGTGACGGCGGAAAACGCCGCCGCCAACAATATTGCCGGGCTGAAGCTGATCGTGGCCGATGGCACGCTCGACGACGCCATCGTCGCCGCCGCGCCCTATGATCTGGTGATCGCCAACATCCTCGCCGGGCCGCTGATGTCGATGGCCCCGGAACTGGCCGCCATCGCGGCCGCCGATGCGACGATCATCCTTGCCGGGCTGCTCGAGACGCAGCGCGCCGAACTGGTCGCGGCCTTTGCCGCCTGTGGCTGCACGCTCGAACTGGCCGACCGGCGCGGCGACTGGACGATCCTGCGGCTTCGGGCCGGGGCGACCCGGTTCGTCCCCGCCACCCCGCCCGACCCCAAGGGCCGGGACGGCTGGGCGCTCGATATCTGAACCGCCATCGGCGCGCAGGTCAGCCGGCCGCGCGCGACCGGGCATAATCCTGCGTGCCATGGGTGATGACCCGGTCGCCGGGCAGGATCTCGGCGATCGGAATGTCGGGCAGCGCCGCCAGCTCGGCGTAGAGCGGGGCAAAATCGGTCTCGACCGTGATCCGCAGCAGCTCCTCAAAGCTCGGGATCACGAAGTAATTCTGCTGATAATCGTCGATTCGGTATTCGGTGCGCATCACCCGGGCAAGGTCGAAGCCGATCCGGTTGGGGCTGGGATCGTCGAGCGCGAACAGGCTCTCGCCCTTGCTCGACACGATGCCCGAGCCATAGATTTTCAGCCGGCCATCTTCCTCGATCAGCCCGAACTCGACCGTGTACCAATAGAGCCGGGCGAGCCGGTGGATGGCGTTGTAGCGCATCGAGCGCAGCCCGCCTTCGCCCCAGGCGACGACATAATCGGCAAAGACCGGGTCCGCGAGCATCGGCACATGGCCGAACACATCGTGGAACACATCGGGTTCCTGCAGATAGTCGAGCTGATCGGGCCGGCGGATGAAATTGCCCGCGACGAAGCGGCGATTGGCCAGATGCTCGTAAAAAACATGGTCGGGGACCAGCCCCGGCACCGCCACGACCTGCCAGCCGGTCAGCTTCATCAGCCGTTCGGACAGCTCCTCGAAATCGGGGATGCCGGGCTTGGACAGGCGCAGCACATCGAGCCCGCGCAGAAACGCATCCGAGGCGCGGCCGGGCAGCAGCTTGCTCTGCCGGGCGAACAGCCGGTCCCAGGTCGCGTGATCCTCGGCGGTATAAGCCGCCCAGTTCTGCGGGATCGTCCAATCGGCACCCGCGCCTTCGGGCGGGCGGTCGAGCACATGCGTTTCCATGCGCCGTTCCTAGACCGGGCAGCGCGAAAAAGCGATAAGCCGCGGTGATGGCGGCGCGCATTCCGAAGGCTGTGGGGCTGATGGCGCTGGCCTATCCGGTGCTGGCGGCGCTGCTTGGCACGGTGCCGGTCAATCCGGGCTGGTCCCCGGCTGACACCGGCATCACCGTCCATGTCGCGACCAATGGCGTGCACAGCGGCATCGTGCTGCCGGCGACCGCGCTGGGCGATCTGGTGCGCGCGACCGACCTGCCCGATCCGCGCCACGCCGGGCCGCTGATCTGGATCGGCTGGGGCGACCGCGCGGTCTATCTGGGCACGCCGCGCTGGCAGGATGCGCGCCCGGCGACGCTGATCGCCGCGGCATGGGGCAGCGACGCGACACTCATTCATGTCGACCATCTGGCCGCCCCGCCGCCGGGCGCGCGGCCGCTGCGCCTGCGGCCGCACGAATATCGCCGGCTGGTCGCCGCCATCCGGCGCAGCTTCGCCCCCGGCCGGCCACAGGCGCTGCCCGGCTATGGCGCGACCGATGCATTTTATCCGGCGACCGGGCGCTATTCGCTGCTGTTCACCTGCAATGGCTGGACCGGCGCGGTGCTGCGGGACGCCGGCGTGCGGACCGGCTGGTGGACGCCGCTCAGCGCCACCGTGATGCAGTGGCGGTAGGGGGGAAGAGTTCAGGAAAAGCAGGGCCGGAGAACGGTTCGTCGCGCGGCTATCGGGCGCGCAGGCTCCACCGGCCCATACCCGGGCTCCTCAGCCTGCTGCGGCGACGATCGCGGCCCAGCCCGCCTCGTCGATCACCCGCACGCCCAGCTCCTCGGCTTTTTTGAGCTTCGATCCCGCACCCGGTCCGGCGACGACCAGATCGGTCTTGGCCGACACCGATCCCGCCACCCGCGCGCCCAGCGCCAGCGCCTGCGCCTTGGCCTCGTCACGCGACATCGTCTCCAGGCTGCCGGTGAACACCACCGTCTTGCCCGTCACCTCGGACGCCCGCTCATCGGCGACGAAACGCTGCGGCGCGACCTCGGTCAGCAGATCGTCCCAGGCAGCGCGGTTGTGCGGCTCGGCAAAGAAATCGGCGAGCGCCTGGGCGACGACCGGGCCGACACCCTCGACGGCGGTCAGCTCGGCAAAGGCCGCCGGGTCCGCGCCCGCGCGGGTCGCGACATCGGCCAGCGCCTCGACCGTGCCAAAGGCGCGCATCAGGTCGCGCGCCGTCACCGACCCGACATGACGGATGCCGATGCCGAACAGGAAGCGCGCGGCCTCGGGCGTCCGTCGCGCCTCGATGGCGGCGAGCAGATTGTCGACCGAGGTTTCCGCCCAGCGTTCGCGGCCGACCAGCTCGGCGCGGCGGGCGCGCAGCCGGAAAATGTCGGCGGGCGCGTGCAGCAGGCCGTCGCGGAAAAAGCTTTCGATGGTCACGCCGCCCATGCCGTCAATGTCCATCGCCCCGCGGCTGACAAAGTGGCGCAGCCGCTCGACCCGCTGGGCCGGGCAGATCAGCCCACCGGTGCAGCGTATGTCGACCTCGCCCTCCTCGCGCACCGCGTCCGATCCGCATTCGGGGCAGGTGGCGGGAAAGACGAAATCGGGCCGTTCGATCTCGGGCGTCAGATTTTCGAGGATCTGCGGGATGACATCGCCCGCGCGTTGCAGCGTCACCCGGTCGCCGGGGCGCACGCCCAGCCGGGCGATCTCGTCGGCATTGTGCAGCGTGGCGTTGGTGACGACGACGCCGCCCACCGTCACCGGCTCCAGCCGTGCGACCGGGGTCAGCTTGCCGGTGCGGCCGACCTGAATGTCGATGGCGATCAGCGTCGTCTGCGCGCGTTCGGCGGGAAATTTGTGCGCCACCGCCCAGCGCGGGGCCTTGGCCACCTGGCCGAGCCGCGCCTGCCAGTCGAGCCGGTCGACCTTGTAAACGACGCCGTCGATATCGAACGGCAGATCGGCGCGCAGCGCCTCGATCCGCCGGTAGTGCGCCAGCGCCCCCTCGACCTGTTCGGCGCGCAGCAGCAGCTCCGACACCGGCAGGCCCCAGCCGGCAATCGCCTGCATCACCTCATATTGGGTCGCGCCGGGCAGGTCCGATGCCTCGCCCCAGCCATGGGCGAGGAAACGCAGCGGCCGCGTGGCGGTAACCGCCGGATCCTTTTGGCGCAGCGACCCGGCGGCGGCGTTGCGCGGATTGGCGAACACCCGCTCACCCGCCAGCCGCTCGTTGAGCGCGGCGAAATCGGCCTTGGCCATATAAACCTCGCCGCGCACCTCGAACACCGCCGGCGCGTCGCCGTGCAGCCGTTCGGGAATGTCGGCGATGGTGCGGACATTGGCGGTCACATCCTCGCCGACCGCGCCGTCGCCGCGCGTCGCCGCCAGCACCAGCCGGCCATGCTCATAGCGCAGCGAACAGGACAGGCCGTCAATCTTGGGCTCGGCGGTGAGCGCAACCCGGTCCCCCTCGCCCAGATTGAGGAAGCGGCGCACCCGGATGACGAACTCGAGCACATCGGCATCGGCAAAGGCATTGTCGAGGCTGAGCATCGCCCGCGCATGCGGCACCTTGGCCAGATGCGCGGCGGGCGCGGCCCCCACCAGCCGCGACGGAGAATCGGCGCGCACCAGCTGCGGCCAGGCTGCCTCCAGCGCCGCATTCTCGCGCACCAGCGCGTCATAATCGGCGTCGGCAATCTCGGGCGCGTCCTCGGCATGATAAAGCCGGTTGTGATGCGCGATCAGCGCGGCCAGCTCGGCCAGCCGGCGCGCGGCATCGCCTTCGGTCATCAGGGTCATTGCGGCTCCAGCAGCCGCGCCGCCTGGGCGCGGGCTTCGTCGGTGATGGTGGCCCCCGACAGCATCCGCGCGATTTCCTCGCGCCGCGCCGCCGCGTCAAGCGGCACCACCCCGGTGCGCGTGACCAGCCCGTCATGGCTTTTGGCAATCAGCCAATGCCCGGTGCCGCGCGCCGCGACCTGCGGGCTGTGGGTGACGACCAGCAATTGCGCGCGCGCCGACAGCCGCGCCAGCCGGTCGCCGATCGCGCTCGCCACCGCGCCGCCGACGCCGCGGTCGATCTCGTCGAAGATCATCGTGCCCGCCCCGCCTTCCTCGGCAAGCGCGACCTTGAGCGCGAGGATGAAGCGCGACAGCTCGCCTCCCGAGGCGATCTTGGCGAGCGGCGCGAACGGCGCGCCGGGATTGGTCGCGATCATGAACTCCACCCGGTCGCGCCCGGCCGCGCCCCATTGCTCCTCGGCCAGCGGCTGCACGACCGTCCGGAACCGCGCCGCATCGAGCTTGAGCGGGGCAAGCTCGGCCGCCACTGCGGTGTCGAGCCGGGCCGCCGCCTCGGCCCGCGCCGCGCTGAGCGCCTCTGCCGCCGCCAGATAGGCCGTGCGCGCCTCGGCCGCCTGCCGGGCGAGCGCCGCCAGCCCCTCCCCGCCCGCCGCGATGCGCGCCAGCCGGGCGGCCAGCGTTGCCGCCAGATCGGCAAGCCCGTCCGGCTCGACCCGGTGCTTGCGGGCGAGCGCGCGCAGATCGAACAGCCGCGTCTCGATCGCCTCCAGCCGCGCCGGATCATGCGCCAGCGCCTCATGCGCCTGTGCCAGCCGGTCCTCGGCCTCGGCGGCCTCGATCACCGCCCGGTCGAGCGCCGACAGCGCCTCGGCCAGCAGCGGATGTTCGCCGCCGATCCGGTCCAGCCGCCGCGCCGCCTGCCGCAGCCCGGCCAGCGCGCCCGCTGACCCGCCGAGATGCTGGTCGACCGCCCCCAGATCCTCGGCCAGCCGCGCACCGCGCTGGATCGCCGCGCGCTCTTCGGCCAGCGCCTGTTCCTCGCCGGGCATGGGGGCAAAGCCGGTCAGTTCGGCGACCGCATGGTCCAGCCATTCGCGGTCGCGGTCGGCGGCCTCCTGTTCGTCGCGGGCGGCGGTCAGCGCATCTTCGGCCGCGCGCCAGGCGGCATGAGCGCGGGCGGTGGCGGCGCTGTCGAGCCGGCCGAACGCATCGAGCAGCGCACGGTGGCCGCGCGCGTTGAGCAGCCCGCGATCATCGTGCTGGCCATGGATTTCGACCAGCCCCGCCCCCAGCTCGCGCAGCAGCGCCGCCGACACCGGCTGGTCGTTCACAAAGGCGCGGCTGCCGCCATCGGCCTTGACGATGCGGCGGACGATCACCGGCTCGCCCGCATCGATCTCGACCCCGCTGTCGGCGAGCGCGGGCGTCACCGGCCCTGTCGGCTCGAACGTCGCCGTCACCACCGCCTGCGCCGCCCCCTGCCGGACCAGCCCGGAATCGGCGCGGGCGCCGAGCGCGAGGCCGAGCGCATCGAGCAGGATCGACTTGCCGGCCCCGGTTTCGCCGGTCAGCGCCGACAGGCCCGGCCCGAAACCCAGGTCGAGCGCCTCGATCAGCACCACGTCGCGAATGGAAAGGCCGGTCAGCATCGCCTGCTGGTTAGCGGCAGTCACGCGCGCGCGGCAAGCATTGCTGGTGGCGCGGTGGTGGCGTTCCGGCGCGGGGCGCACCATATTGTTGCCAGCGACACGGCGCGCATGATAGGCGCGCGGCTTTCCCGGCCGGACTTTTCCGGCCCCAGTGCAGGCACAGACCGCAGCAATGTTCGAATCCCCCGCTTATGCCCAAGCCACCGGTGCCGCCGGCGCCGGCAGTGCCGCCTTCTTCGTCCAGATGGTGCCGCTGCTCCTCATCTTCGTCATCTTCTGGTTCCTGCTGATCCGTCCGCAGCAGAAGCGGATGAAGGAGCATCAGGCCAAGCTCGCCGCCGTGAAAAAGGGCGACACCGTCGTCACCGGCGGCGGCCTTGTCGGCAAGGTGACCAAGGTCGAGGACCATCATGTCGAGGTCGAGCTGGCCCCGCAGATGCGCGTCCGCGCGGTCAAGTCGACGCTGACCGACGTGCAGCCGCTGGGCGGCGGCAAACCGGCGAACGACTGATGCTCGATTTCCCGCGCTGGAAAGTCTGGGCGGTCATCGTCACGACCGTCATCGGCATCCTGTTCGCGGTGCCGAGCCTGGTGCCCGAGCGGCTGTGGCCGGCCGGCCTGCCG
>DBAW01000219.1:0-2854 GCA_002291855.1 Sphingomonas sp. UBA1000 | reverse complement strand
ACCGCCGATGTCGCCAAGCAGCGGCTGGCGCAGATGGAAGAAACGATCCGCACCGAAATGCGCCGCAACCAGCCGCGCATCGCGATCGGCGACATTTCGACCGCCGGCGGCCGGATCAGCTTTTTCGTCCGCGATGCGGGGCAGGTCGACCCCGCGGTCGAGCGCGTCCGCGCGCTGACGACCGGCGTCGGCGTGACCGGCCAGCGCGACTGGGACGTGCGCGTGGTTGATTCCAACCGGGTGATCGTGACGCCGACCGAGGCGGGCCTTGCCGATGCCGTCGACAAGGCGATGCAGGTAGCAACCGAGGTCGTGCGCAAGCGCATCGACGAACTGGGCACACGCGAGCCGACGATCATCCGTCAGGGCCGGGCGCGCATCGTCGTGCAGGTGCCGGGCCTGCAAAACCCCGAGGCGCTGAAGGCGCTGCTCGGCAAGACCGCCAAGCTCGAGTTCAAGCTGGTCGACATCACCGCCAGCCCGACCGATCTGGCGCAGGGGCGCGCCCCGGTCGGCAGCCAGGTGCTCGCCTATCCGGACAATCCGCTCGGCGTGCCGCTGATCGCGGTCAAGCGCAGCGTGCTGATTTCGGGCGACCAGCTGATCGACGCCTCGCAGGGCTTTGACCAGCGGACCAACGCACCGGTCGTCAACATCCGCTTCGACGGCGCGGGCGGGCGCAAATTCGCCCGGGTGACACAGGAAAATGTCAACAAGCCGTTCGCGATCATCCTCGACAATCAGGTGATCTCGGCGCCCAACATCAACGAGCCGATTCTGGGCGGACAGGCGCAGATTTCGGGCAATTTCACCGTCGAGAGCGCCAATCAGCTGGCGATCGCGCTGCGCTCGGGCAAGCTGCCGGTGGCGCTGAAGGTGATCGAGGAACGCACGGTCGGCCCCGATCTGGGTGCCGATTCGATCCGCAAGGGCGTGATCGCGGGCGTCGTCGCGACGGTCGCGCTGATCCTGTTCATGCTCGTCACCTATGCCCGGTTCGGCATCTACACCTCGCTCGCGCTGGCCGTGAACGGCTTTCTGGTGCTCGGCGTCATGGCGATGATCGGCGCGACGCTGACGCTGCCGGGGATCGCCGGCTTCGTGCTGACGATCGGCGCGGCGGTCGACGCCAATGTGCTGATCAACGAGCGCATCCGCGAGGAACAGCGGCGCGGGCGCGGCCCGATCCAGTCGGTCGAGTTCGGCTATAAGGAAGCGAGCCGCGCGATCTTCGACGCCAATGTCACCAACGTGATTTCGGCGGTGATCATGTTCGTGTTCGGCTCCGGCCCGGTGCGCGGCTTTGCGGTCGTGCTCGCGATCGGGATCGTCACCTCCGTGTTCACCGGCGTGACCTTCACCCGCCTGCTGGTCGCGGACTGGCTGAAGCGCAACCGCCCGAAAGAGATCGTGATCTGATGCGTCCGCTCAAACTCGTTCCCGACAACACCAACATCCAGTTCCTGCGCTACCGGCTGGTCGCGCTGGTGCTGTCGGTCGTGCTGATCCTCGGCTCGGGCGTGCTGGTGGGCGTGCGCGGGCTCAATCTCGGCGTCGATTTCGTCGGCGGGCAGATGCTGCGCGTGCAGTTCGCCGCCCCGGTCGATGCCGAGGCGCTGCGCACCACGGTCGACGGCCTGGGCCTTGGCGAGGCGACGATCCAGCAATTCGGCTCGCCGCGCGACATGTCGATCCGGCTGCCGCTGCCGCCGGGCGGGGAGGAGGGCGCGAACCGCGCCGCCAGCCAGGTGCGCGAGGCGGTGGGCAAGGCGTTTCCGGGCGCGCGCTTCGATGCGGTGGAAACCGTGTCGGGCAAGGTGTCGGGCGAGCTGTTCCGCACCGGGGCCTGGGCGCTCGGGCTCGCGATGCTCGGCATCGCGCTCTATATCTGGTTCAGCTTTGAATGGCAGTTCGGGGTGGGGGCGCTGTTCGCGCTGTTCCACGACGTGGCGCTGACCTTCGGCTTTTTCGCGCTGACCCAGCTGGAGTTCGATCTGAACGTCGTCGCGGCGATCCTGACGATCATCGGCTATTCGCTCAACGACACCATCGTCACCTATGACCGCATCCGCGAGAATCTGCGCAAATACCGCAAGATGGACATGCGCACCCTGCTCGACCTGTCGGTCAACGAAACGCTGTCGCGCACCATCGTCACCTCGCTGTCGCTGATGATGACGCTGGGGCTGTTGCTGGCGATCGGGCCGGACGTGATCTTCGGCTTCACCGCGGCGATGCTGCTCGGCATCGTGATCGGCACCTTCTCGTCCGTCTATATCTCCGCGCCGATCCTGTTGTGGCTGAAGGTCACCGGCGAAAGCTTCGTCCCCAAATCCGGGGCCGAGCCGGGGGCGGAGCGGATCGGCGGCGCGGAACGCCGGCCCGACTGATGCCCGAGCTGCGCCCCGAGGCCCGCGCGACCGGGCCGGTCGTGACCGGCTTTGCCGGCACCGGCTTCCGGATCGACGGCGTGGCAACGACGGGCGGTGCGCTGCTCGCGCCCGAATGGTGGCGGCCGACCGAAGCAGTGGCGCTTGATCTCGATCTGCTTGCGCCGCTGATCGCGCTCCGTCCGGAATTCCTGCTGATCGGCACCGGGGCAGCGCTCGTGCGCCCGGCCCCGGCGCTGGCGGCGGCGATCGAGGCGGAAGGCATCGGCATCGAGGCGATGGACAGCCGCGCCGCCGCCCGCGCCTGGGGCGTGCTCCGCGGCGAAGGGCGCTGGATCGCCGCCGCGCTGCTGCCGCACGGCTTGCCCCCCCGGATTTAAAGGCGTTAGGACAGGCATCATGGATTTCCGCTTCCCCCGCCCGTTCCCCCGCCCGCTCGGTTTTGCCGCCTGTGCCGGCCTCGC
>DBAW01000010.1:21817-32589 GCA_002291855.1 Sphingomonas sp. UBA1000 | reverse complement strand
CGTGGGCGCGGCGGTGAGCGCGGTCGCGGCGCAGAATCTGGGTGCCGGGCAATGGGCGCGGGTCGAACAGACGACCCGCGCCGGGATTGCGATCAACATCGTGATGACCGGGCTGGTCGTGCTGTGCGTCATTCTGGCCGAGCGTCCGCTGCTGGGGCTGTTCCTCGCCGATGCCGGGGCGGCGCTCGACATCGCCACCCATGTCAACCGCATCGTCGCGTGGAGCTGGATCCTGTTCGGCATCACCGCCGTCATGTCGGCCACGGTGCGCGCGAACGGCGCGGTGATGGTGCCGCTCCTCATCCTGACGGTCGCGCTGATGCCGGTGCGGTTCGGCTTTGCGGTGGTGTTCGGCCCGGTGCTGGGCGCGGATGCGATCTGGTGGAGCTTTCCGGCCGGGTCGGCGGTGTCCGTCGTGCTGACCGCGCTCTATTACCGCTTCGGCGGCTGGCGCAGCGGCGGGATGGGGCGCGTGCCGGCACCTCCTGCGGCCCGCGCGGCGAGCAATCTCACCGGCTGAGCGCGCCAGCCCCCGGCGCGCCTTTTTGTTCGCCGCATTTTCCGAGTGTCCGGGTGAGACAATCCGACTCGAACCCGCTCTAGGCCTGCGGCGCGGCGACCTCGATCACTGCCGGGGCGACGCGCGCCGTCACCGGGGTCTTGGCCAGCACCTCGCCGTCGATCGAGATCGGCAGCGGCGGATCGGTTTCGATGCGCAGCGCGCGGCCATGGAATTCGCGCACCGTGCGCCGCCGCCAGCTCAGCTTCAGGATGCTCGCCGCCCAGCTGGTCAGCAGCCGGTGGCTGGCATCGCCGATCACCGCCTGCACGACGATCTCGCCGCTGTCGACCGCCGCATCCTCGATCAGTTCGGTCCCGCCGTGAAAGCGGCCATTGGCGATCCGCACCTCGACCGCATCGATGGTTTCGCCATCGACCGTCAGCCGGAACGGGCGGAAGCGGGTGAACACCAGCGCCGCCCACGCCATATAGCCAATGCGCCCAAACCAGCGTTTCAGCCCGTGCGGCACCGTCTGCGCGATCAGTGGCGACATGCCAATGGCGGCGGCATTGGCGAAATAATCGCCGTCGATCATCCCCAGATCGATCCGCCGCCGCCGTCCGCCGGCAATCACCGCGATCGCGCCGTCGAGGTCGAGGGGGATGCCCAGCGTGCGGGCAAAGCTGTTGGCGGTGCCGAGCGGCAGCAGCGCGAACACCGCATGATGGGCGACGAAATCATCCACCACGCCCGACAGCGTGCCGTCGCCGCCGCCGACGATCACCATCGGCGGATCATCGGCCAGCACGCGGCGGATGATCTGTTGCAACTGGCGCGGATCGCGCACCGCATGGGCGGCGACCAGCTCGATCCCCGCCGCCTCCAGCCTGGTCCGCGCCTCGGCGAACAGGTCGCGGCCCTTGCGCGACCGGGCGTTGACGACCAGCGCCGCGCGGCGCGGCAGCGCGTCTTCGCCTGCCGTGGCAACGGGAGGCGAAGTCGGCGGGTATGAGGCGGGCGGTTGTGCTGGCATCCGGGGCAAGGTTCGCGCTAGGTCTGGGGCATGAGTCAAGCTGCATTTCCCGCCCTGCGCCTGCGCCGCACCCGTGCCGCCGCCTGGAGCCGCCGTCTTCACGCCGAAACGGTGGTCACGCCGGCCGATCTGATCTGGCCGCTGTTCATCGTCGAAGGGACGGGGGTGGAAGAACCGATCGCGACCATGCCCGGCGTGTCGCGCTGGTCGGTCGATCTGATCGCAAAGCGCGCGGTGGAAGCGCGGGAGCTGGGCATTCCGGTGATCGCGCTGTTCCCCAACACCCCCGCCGCCCTGCGCACCGAAGACGGGCGCGAGGCGCTCAACCCCGACAATCTGATGTGCCGCGCGATCCGCGCGATCAAGGATGCCGCCCCCGAAATCGGCGTGCTCACCGATGTCGCGCTCGATCCCTATACGGCGCATGGCCATGACGGGCTGGTCGATGCTTCGGGCTATGTCCTCAACGATGCGACCAAGGCGGTGCTGGTCGAACAGGCGCTCAATCAGGCACAGGCCGGGGCCGACATCATCGCGCCGTCCGACATGATGGACGGGCGGGTGACGGCGATCCGCGCGGCGCTGGAGGCCGGGGGGCATGTCAATGTCCAGATCATGGCCTATGCCGCCAAATATGCGAGCGCCTTTTACGGGCCGTTCCGCGACGCCGTCGGCTCGCGCGGGCGGCTGTCGGGCGACAAGAAAAGCTATCAGATGGATCCGGGCAATGCCGAGGAGGCGCTGCGCGAGGTCGCGCTCGATCTGGCCGAGGGTGCGGACAGCGTGATGGTCAAGCCCGGTCTCGCCTATCTGGATATCATCTGGCGGGTGAAACAGGCGTTTCAGGTTCCCGTCTTCGCCTATCAGGTGTCGGGCGAATATGCGATGATCGAGGCGGCGGTGGCCGCCGGTGCAGGCGACCGCGACGCGCTGGTGCTGGAGACGATGACCGCGTTCAAGCGCGCCGGCTGTGCGGGCGTGCTCAGCTATCACGCGCCGCACGCGGCCCGGCTGCTCGGCCGCTGACCATGGCGACGGCGGCGCTCGGCGCCGGGGCTGCCGACGCGCTGGGCGAAGACCGGCGCGACCATGGCTGGCTGTTCATCGGCGCGATCCTGACCGGATCATTCCTGCTGTTCCTGATCCAGCCGATGGTCGCGCGCATGGCGCTGCCGCGTCTGGGCGGCGCGCCGGCGGTGTGGAACAGCGCGATGCTCGTCTATCAGGCGCTGCTGCTCGGCGGCTATGGCTATGCTCATCTGCTGTCGCGCTTCACCCCGCGCACCCAGTCGGCGGTGCAGCTGCTGCTGCTCGCGCTCGCCGGGCTGATGCTGCCGATCACGCTTTCGGGCGGCACGCCGGGGCCGGATGTGTCGCCGGTGCTGTGGGTGCCCTGGCTGCTGCTGTCGTCGATCGGGCCGCTGTTCCTCGCGGTCGCGGCTCAGGCTCCGTTGCTTCAGCGCTGGTATGGCGCGGCGACCGGGGGGCGCGATCCCTATCCGCTCTATGCCGCGTCCAATCTCGGCAGCTTTGCCGGGCTGCTCGCCTATCCGTTTTTGGTCGAGCCGCGCCTTGCGCTCACCGGGCAGAGCCAGTTCTGGTCGCTCGGCTATGTGCTGCTGACCGTGCTGACGCTCGGCTGTGCGCTGGTGCTGCCGCGCGCGGGCGTCGACCGGCACGATGCCGGCTTCGATCCGTCGCCGGCACCGGGCTGGCGGCAGCGCGGCCTGTGGGTGGTGCTCGCCTTTGTGCCGTCGGGGCTGATCCTGTCGACGACCACTTTCCTCACCACCGATATCGTCGCGATGCCCTTGCTCTGGGTCGCGCCGCTTGGCCTTTATCTGCTCAGCTTCACCTTTGCCTTTGCCGAACGGCGCGGTGCGGCGGCGCTGATCGTGCGCGCCGCGCCGGTGCTGATGCTGCCGCTGGTCGCGCTCGCCGTGCAGCCGGTCGCCGGGCGGCCGCTGCCAACCGCGCTGGCCGCGCTCGCGCTGCTGTTCATCGTGGCGGTGGCGCTGCATGCGCGGCTTTACGATGCACGCCCGTCGCCGCGCCATCTGACCGGCTTTTATCTGGCGATGGCGCTGGGCGGGGCGCTGGGCGGGGCGTTTGCCGCGCTGGTCGCGCCGCTCGCCTTTGACTGGAGCTATGAGCATCCGCTGCTGTTGCTGGCGGCGGCCGCGCTGGTGCCGCTGTGGCGGCTGCCGGGGGCCGCAGGGCGCATGATCGTCCTTGCCGGGCCGGTGCTGATCGCGCTGATCGTGGCGGCGGCGCTCGCGCGGATCGGGCCGTTCGGCGCCGCGCAGGGCATGACGCTGGCGGCGCTGCTGATCGGCGTCATCGCCATTGCCTGTGCTGGGCGGCGCGCGGTGTTCGTGGTCGCGGTGCTGGGCATCCTGCTCGTCTCTGGCGGCGCGGATGCGCTGTCGCTGTCGAACCAGCCGGGGGCGCGGATGCGCAGCTATTTCGGGATCTACACGGTGCGCGACCGGGGCGGGGTGCGCGTGCTTGCCCATGGCACCACCGCCCATGGCCTGCAGCGTCTGGCCGGGCCGGAACGGCTGCGCCCGACCAGCTATTACGGCCCGGATGCCGGCATTGGCCGCGTGCTCACCGCCCTGCCGGGGATCGCCGGGCCGCGCGCGCGGGTGGGCGTGGTCGGGCTGGGGGCGGGGACGCTCGCCTGCTATGCCCGGCCGGGCCAGCAGTGGCGGTTTTTCGAGATCGACCCGCTGATGGTGCGGGTGGCGCGGACGCGCTTTTCCTTCCTGTCCGGTTGCGCGCCGGGGGCCGGGATCGTGATCGGCGATGCGCGGCTGTCACTCGCCCGCGCGCGTCCCGGCAGCTTCGATCTGCTCGCTCTTGATGCCTTTTCATCGGATGCGGTGCCGATGCACCTGCTGACCGGGGAGGCATTTGCGCTCTATCGCCGCGTGCTGGCCCCGAACGGGCTGCTGCTCGTCCATATCACCAACCGGCATTTGCGGCTGGAACCGGTGATCGCGCAGGCGGCGCTGGCAGGCGGCTGGTCGGCCCGGCTGCTCGACCACCGGGTGCGGCCCGGCACGCCGGTGGCGCGGCTGGAAAACAGCTCGATCTGGGTGGCGCTCAGCCCCGATCCGGCGGTGATCGATGCCGCCGCCCCGCGCAGCCCCGGCGGCTGGCGGGCGCTGCGCCCGATGCCGGGCTTTGCCGGGTGGAGCGATGATTATGGATCGATCCTGCCGCTGATCCGCACCGGGCAGCGGCAATAGGATTCCGATTTGCCGGATTTTTCGGGTCGCGGGATAATTTTTCGTGGAGAGCAGGCGTGGACGGGGTGACGATCATCGAACTTGGCGGCAAAAAGCCGCGCATCCATGACAGCGCGTTCGTCGCGCCCGGATGCCGGCTGATCGGCGATATCGAAATCGGGCCGGATGCCAGCATCTGGTATAACTGCGTGATCCGCGCCGATGTGAACCATATCCGCATCGGCGCGCGCACCAACATCCAGGACGGCACCGTCATCCACTGCGATTCGCCGCGCGCGCCCGGCGATGCCGGCAGCCCGACGCTGATCGGCGACGATGTGCTGATCGGCCATATGGCGATGATCCATGGCTGCGTGCTCGAAGACCGTGCCTTTGTCGGGCTGGGCGCGATCATCATGGACAAGGCCTGGATCGAGGGCGACGGGATGCTGGCCGCCGGCGCGATGCTGACCCCCGGCAAGCGCATCGCCCCGCGCGAGCTGTGGGGCGGCCGCCCGGCGCGGCTGATGCGCGCGTTGAGCGATGCCGAAGTCGCGATGAACCGGCTGGGCGTGGCCCATTATGTCGAAAATGGCCGCGCCCATGCAGCGGCGGTCGCCGCCAGTCGCGACGGCTGAGGGGCAGGGGACAAAGGGGAGGCTGGTCGGGCGGAGCGACGCTGCCCCGGTCAGCGCGCCAGCCGCGCCGACAGCGAATCGAGCTGCGCGCGCTGTGCGTCCGCCTGCCGGACGGCGTCGGTCTGAAGCGCGGTCAGTTCGGCCAGGCCACCTTCCTGGCCCTCGGCCAGCCGGGCGGCGATCAGCCCGTCAAGCTCGGCCAGGATCGCCGGGGTGCGGCCATAGGCGTCGGCCAGTGCCGTCAGCCGCAGCTGCGCCGCCACCCATGATTCGCTGCCTTCTGCCCCCGCAACGGCCACCGCCTGCGCGGTTGCCGGCTGAAGTTCGGCAAAGGCCCGGCCAGCAGCCGCCAGATCGGCGCGCAGCGCGGCGATTCGCGCCGTAAGCGCGGCATCTGCCGCGCCGGGGGCGGCGGGCGTGCGCACCGGCTCGTCCATGCTGCGATCCTCGATCGCGCGGTGGCGAAGCGAGGGGGCGGCACCCCCTGACGCACAGGCGGCAAGGAGCAGAAGGGCAAGCGGGCTGAGGCTGCGCATGGCCATCGGCCTAGGCGTTTGAAACAATGCTCGCAATGGGCTCGCAATGGGCTTGCGCTCCCTGAATTTCCGGGCTACTGGCCCACCTCCAACGCGCCCGTAGCTCAGCTGGATAGAGCATCAGACTACGAATCTGAGGGTCGGACGTTCGAATCGTTCCGGGCGCGCCATTTTCCCAAATCTCTGGTTCAGGCCGCATTTTTGCGCGCAATGCCGGATGGCGGCGCCGCCGGCGCGCTTGCGGCCGTCACCGCGGGTTGCGCGGCCGGGATCGCCAGAAACTCATCACCGCCAGGCTGCCGAGCAGTGTCAGCCCAAGCCCGGTGAGCGTCAGCACGATGCGCAGCGGCACCGACAGCGGGCTGCCTGTCATCCGCGCCGCATGAAGCGGGTAAAGCGCGTTCTGCGCCCTCACAGCGCGCGGCGCGCGGGTTGCATCGCGCGCGGCAAGCATCCGGCCGTCGGGGGTGAAAGACAGCGTTGTGCGGCCATTTGGGTGCCATTCGGCCGGCTGGCGCATCCGAATCATGGCCGGATCGCCGGGCTTTTTCGGCCAGATGATGATTCGCGGCACCGCCACCGGGAATCGCGCCTGCGCCTGAGCGACGAGGACCGGCCAGTCCGGCGCTGAACGCCGCGCCGAAAAGGCGGGTGGTGGCTGTTGCCACGCAGCGATGGCTGCGGGCGTCGACAGGGGCGCGAAGACTGCCCGGCTCAGCGGCTTCAGCACCATCAGCGCGCCGGTCGCGCCCGCCAGCAGCAGCGGCAGGGCGATGATAATGCCGATATCGCGGTGATGGCGAATGATCGCCGGCCGGGTCAGCCGCGCGGGCAGGGCGCGCCAGGCAAAGGTGCGCCGCGTCGGCCACCACAGGATCGCGCCGGTAATGATGAACAACAACGCGGCAAGGCCGAACCAGCCGGAGATGATCTCGCCGGTCTCGCCCATCAGCAGATGGTGGTGAAGGTCGAACAGCAGCGTTTCGGGCCGTTCCCACACATTGTCCCAGCGCGCGAGCAGCCTGCCATCATGGGACAGATAGGCCCCGCCGCCGCCCGGCAGCCCGGCCTGGGCGACCCCCAGATCGGCCGAGGGCAGGGTGACATGGCCGGCACCCAGCCGTTCGGCAGCGCGGGTGATCGCGCCGATTTCCGCCGGTTCGGCGGGGCGTGCGACCTGCGGCACGCCGATCCACCAGGGTTTCCACAGCAAAAGCGTGCCGGACAGGCCCAGCACCGCCAGCCCGGCACCGATGATCGCGCCCAGCCAGCGATGGAACAGGCCGAGCGCGCGGTGCATCAGAAACGGCCCAGCCAGCCCAGCGTCACGCTGCGCCCGCGCCCGGCGAAAAAGCGCAGATTGTCGGCCGGGCGCTGGGTGTCGCTGTTATAGTCGATATATTGCCGGTTGAGCAGATTCTGCGCCGACAGGCTGATCCGGCCCCATTTGGTGTCCATGCTCACGGCACCGTCGAGCAGGTGATAGCCGCCGAAATCGTTGCGCGGATCGCCGCCACGGAAGCGGCGGGCGAAATGCGTGCGCGACTGGAGGCGCAGCGCCACCGGGCCGATCGCCCAGTCCGCGGACAGGTTCAGCCGGTCCGGGCCGATATTGGCGCCGTCGAGATCGGTGTCCACCTGCCCGTCGCCATTGCCATCGACCCGGCCGGCCAGATGCGCATAGCCGATGCCCAGCCGCAGCCCGTCAACCGGGGTGGCGACCGACAGATTGGCCTCCAGCCCCTCGATCTCGATGCGCTGCCGCTGCACCTCGAACACATCGCCGACCAGCACGAGCAGCTGGCCGCGGTCGCTGTCCGACCAGAAATAGGTGACGCTCGCCTCCACTGGGCCGCGCCGGATTTCGACGCCGATTTCGCGATTGTCGGCGATGACCGGCGCGATATCCAGGAAGCGGTCGAGATCGACATTCGGCGTGCGGATCGCGCGGGTGATGCGGCCGATATCGGCGACCGTATAGCCCTGGGCATAGCTGGCATAAGCGCGGATGCCGGGGCTGGGTTCGATCACGATGCCGCCATTGGGCAGCAGCCGGTCAAAGCTCGGGCTGCCGCCCCCCACCTGTTGCGGGCCGTAAAACCACAGCGTTCGGTAATCGGCGATGTCGATGCGGACATTTTCCCAGCGCAGCCCGCCCGCCAGCCGCAGCTTGTCGTCGAACAGCGCCAGATTGGCCTGCGCAAAGGGGGAGATGCTGCGATAATCGGTCGGCGGCACCCAGGCACGGTCGGTCGCGGCCAGTTTCTGCACGGTGGCATCGTTGAGCAGATCGACGCCAAGCACAAGGTTGAGCGGGCCGAAGCCGCGTTCCCAGCTGGCATTCACGCCCCATTTGCGGCTGATATTCTGCGACTGGTCGAACAGCGTGCCGAGGGGCGCGATCGCCGGATCCTGGAAATCGGCAAAAATGCCGCCGCCGTAAATGTCGGCGGTGCGGTTCCAGAAGCCGCGCACGCGCAGCGCGCCGCCCGCCAGATCGTCGGCAGTCAGCGTCAGCGCGACCGATTCGGCCAGATTTTCCGGCGCTGCGCCGGGGACGATGCCCGCCGCGCCGGTGGACGGCAGGCCGGTTGCCCGGTTGCCGGCGACCGCGACCAGATCGCCATCGCCCTGCAGTTGGAAACGCTGGGCCATCGCCTCCAGCCGCACGCCGTCGCCCAGCGCCAGCCCTGCCTTGGCGAACAGGCTGAAGCTGTCGGAATCCATCAGGTCGCCCTGTGTGCCGTCGGGCGCGATCCGCCGCTCCTGCGCATCCCGGAACACACCGCGCCGTTCATAGGCCGCGCCCACCACGATATCGAACGCCCCCGAGCGGTTGGCGACCAGCGCCCCGGCCTTGGCGCCCAGCCCGTCCCCGCGCCAGCCATTCTCGGCAGTGCCGGTCAGGATCGTGCGCGCGCTCCATCCCTGTTCGGCCGGGGCCGACACGGTCACCTGATTGATGACGCCGCCGGTGCCGCCAATGCCTTGCAGCGCGTTCGAGCCGAGCACCAGTTCGACGCGGTCGATGAAAAACGGATCGATGGTGAAGCCGTCGCGCGATCCGTCGCGCAGCGGCGCGGTCTGCGGGATGCCGTCGATCGCGAACAGCGGCGATCGGCCGCGCAGCGTTTCGCCCTGGCCGGTCAGCTTTTGGCGTGACGGCGAGAAGCTGGGCGTCAGCGCTGCGACCGCGTCGACGACCGAACCGGAAATCTGCAGCTGCCGGTCGAGCGTATCGCGGTCGATCACCCTGGCGGTCAGCGGCAGCGCCGTGACCGGCAGAGCGGTGCGCGTGGCGGTGACGATGATGTCGCCCGGCGCAGCGGCGTCAGGCGCGCTGGCAGATTCAACGTCGCCATCCATCATCCCGGCGGTGGCCGGCGTGCCGGCATGGGCCGCAAAGGGAGCGGCGGACAGGCCGGTCAGGGCGGCGGACAGCAGCAGGGCGAAGCGCATCGATCAATCCGTTATTAATAATCAGTCGCATCGCTATTGCGAATAGATTGCGATGCGGCAAGCGCTTTCGTTGCCGGCCGTGCGGCTGGCCGCAATCGGCAGCCGGAATCTGGAGACGGATGGCGGGCGCAATAAATACGCCTCTCCTCTGGCGCGCCGTGCCGGCCGCTGCGCTTCAGCGGCGCGGGCGTTCGTGCAGGGCGATGCGGTTGCCCTCGCTGTCCTCGATCTCGGCAATGCGGCCGGCGGCGCCGATGTCCTTGACCGGATAGAGAATCGCCGCGCCGCGCGCGACGGCGCGGGCCAGCGTTGCCTCAAGGGCCGGAGTGTCGAAATAAAGCAGCGGCCCGGCCTTGCCCGGCACATAGACATCGCCGCGGGCAAGCGCACCGCTCGCGCCCGCGCCGCCATCCGCGGCAGGGAACAGCGCCATTTGATAGCCATCGATGGTCTGGCGTTCGAGCGTCACGCCGAACACCGCTTCGTAAAAGCCGATGGCGCGATCGAGATCGGTCACCGGGATTTCGAAATAGCCGACCGGATTGCCGGGCCGGGCGTCAGCAGCCATGGCATCGCTCCCGCCAAGCGACGCGCAGGTCAGCAGCGCCGCCAGCGCTGCGCGGCCCGGCCATCGCCTCATCTGTCCTCGACCAGCCGGTGATACAGCTCCGGCCGCCGGTCACGGAAAAAGCCGAACGCCGCGCGGTGCCGCCGGATCCGGTCGATATCGAGCGTTGCGACCAGCACGCCGGTCTCGTTCGCGCCAAACTCCGCGATCAGATCGCCGCGCTCGTCGCAGATGAAGCTGTGGCCATAGAAATGCTGCCCGTCTTCGGTGCCGATGCGGTTGGCGGCGATCACCGGCACCACGTTCGACACCGCATGGCCGACCATCGCCCGCCGCCACAGCCGGCTGGTGTCGAGGCCGGGATCGTGCGGCTCGCTGCCGATCGCGGTCGGGTAGAACAGCGCCTCGGCCCCCATCAGCATCATCGCGCGCGCGCATTCGGGATACCATTGATCCCAGCAGATGCCGACGCCAACCATGGTCTGGGGCAGCGCCCAGGTCTTGAACCCGGTATTGCCCGGCCGGAAATAGAATTTCTCCTCATAACCGGGGCCGTCGGGAATATGGCTCTTGCGATACAGGCCCATGATCGCGCCGGTCGCGTCGATCATCGCCAGGCTGTTGTAATGATGCGGCCCGTCGCGCTCGAAAAAGCTGGTCGGGATGGCGACGCCCAGCTCGGCGGCCAGCTTCTGCATCGCAAGCACGCTTGGATGTTCGGCCATCGGGCGCGCGGTGGCGAAGAGCGCTTCATCCTCGACGCGGCAGAAATACGGCCCCTCGAACAGCTCGGGCGGCAGGAT
>DBAW01000010.1:0-21405 GCA_002291855.1 Sphingomonas sp. UBA1000 | reverse complement strand
TGCCGCCCAGCGGCAGTTGCAGCGCGGCGACGGTGAGTTCGGTCATGACAGGGGCACCTGCTGGCTGATGCAATGAAGGCTGCCGCCGCCGGTCAGCACATGATCGGCGCGCTGGCCGACGACGCGGCGGTCGGGAAAGATGCGGGCGAATGCGGCAATGGCGGCATCGTCATTTGCCGCGCCATAGAGCGGCACGACGACCGCGGCATTGCCGATATAGAAGTTCATATAGCTGGCCGGCACGATATCGCCGTCGCGCTCCACCCGGCCCGGCGAGGGGACGGGAACCACCTCCAGCCCGAAGGCGCGGGCGCGCGCCGCCGCGTCGCGGTAGATCGCGGCATTGGGATCATCCTCGCCCGCCGGCTCGGGAATGGCGAGCCGGCCCGGCCCGACAAAGCGCGCCAGATTGTCGACATGCCCGTCGGTATGGTCGTTGATCAGCCCGTCGCCCAGCCACAGGATGCGGGTCAGCCCCAGATCGGCCGCCAGCCGCGCTTCGATGTCGGCGCGCGACAGCGCCGGGTTGCGATTGGGGTTGAGCAGGCATTGCTCGGTCGTGACCGCCAGCCCGGTGCCGTCGGTGTCGATCGCGCCGCCTTCCAGCACATAATCGGCGGCGGTGAAGGCAAGGCCCGCGGCATCCGCCAGCCGCCCGGCGAGATCGTCATCGCCGGGCAGATCATATTTCCCGCCCCAGCCATTGAAGCGGAAGCCCCGGCCGGCGCGCGCGCCAGCGGCGGCGGAGACGATCACCGGGCCGGTGTCGCGCAGCCAGATATCGCCGAACGGGGCGACCATCACCTCGACCCCCGGCACCGCCAGCGCGCGCGCAGCGGCCGCCGCATCGTCATCGGCCGCGACCAGCAGCACCCGCTCGCCCGCGCCATCGGCTGCCACGGCCGCGGCAAAGGCCGCGACCTCGGCCTGGGCGGGGGCCAGATCCTCCAGCCACAGCTCGGGATCGCTCGGAAAGCCGATCCACACCCAGTCGTGCGGGGCCCATTCGGGTGGCTGGCGGAAAGGCGGCATCGTTATCTTGTCCATCAAGCTGTTGAACCGGCAGATTAAACCGGAATGGATGCGGTCCGCCCTTGGGCGCGGACGTCGCGCCGATATAGGGTGGTCGGGCGTGAGGGGGAAGGCGGGAAAGTCCCGCGCGCCGGGGGGCTGCGTGCAGCGCTCCGGCGCGGGACATCCGTATGGGCCAGAGGGGGCGCGTGTTGACCAGGATAAACTGCAGCCGGCCTGTCGGCAGGGCGACCGCGACGGCCATATTGTTGCCGTTGGTGGCGGGACTGATGGCCCCATCGGCCGCGAATGGCGCGGCACCGACACCGGCCGAGGCGTTCGGCGCGCTGCCTGCCTATACCGCCGCTGATCTGTCGCCCGACGGGCAACGCCTGTCCTATCTCGCCCCGCGTGCGGGCGGCGGCAACATCCTGTTCGTCGTCGATCTCGCCGGGGCGGCCACGCCGGCCCCGGTGATTTCGACAACCGGGAAGCCGGAATGGATCGAACGCTGTCATTGGGTGGCGGCGACACGGCTTGCCTGCCGGATCGGTGCGCTTGGCGAATATTCGGGCTATGTGCTCGGCGCGACACGCTGGATCGCGCTCGATGCCGATGGCGGCAATCTCAAGGTCATTTCCGAACGTCCGTCGGGCAATGCCGCCTATGTCAGCGGCTTTGGTGGCCAGCTGGTCGATTTCGCGCCCGGCACCGACGGTGCGGTGCTGATGTCGCGCTGGCACGTGCCGGATGCCGACCCGCGCACGCTGGTCCGGCGGACCGCCGAGGGCTACAGCCTTGATCTGGTCGATACCCGGACGCTCAGGTCGCGCGCGACCACCCCGGCGACCGTCGAGATTGGCGAGTTCATCACCGACGGCCTCGGTCAGCTGCGCATCATCGGATCGACCCAATTCACCGGTGATTATGTCGCCACCGGCATCACCAATTATCGTTACCGGCTGAAGACCGGGGGCGACTGGCGATCGCTCGGCGACTATGACAGCCGCACCGGTGACGGGTTCAACCCGTTCGCCGTCGATCCCGATCTTGATCGGGCCTATGGCTATCGGCGTCATCACGGGCGGCTGGCGCTTTTCGCCCACGCGCTCGACGGATCGGACCGTGAGGAGCTGGTGTTCGCGCATCCCGCGGTCGATGTCGGGGATCTGATCCGCATCGGGCGCAAGCGCCGCGTGGTCGGTGTCGGCTACACCACCGACGCGACGCGGGCGCATTATTTCGACGCCGGGCTTGCGCGGCTGCGTGAATCCCTGTCGCGCGCGCTGCCCGGCACCCCGGCCATCGGCTTTGCCGGGGCGAGCGACGATGAACAGCGGCTGCTGGTCTCGGCCGCATCGGATGTCGATCCCGGCACGCTGTTCCTGCTCGACCGCAGCTCCAAACAGCTGCGGCCGCTGCTCCGGCTCTATCCGGGGCTGGCCGACAAGACGCTGGCCAATGTGCGCCATGTCTTCGTCAAGGCGGGGGACGGGACGCAGGTGCCCGCCTATCTGACGCTGCCGCCGGGGTCGACCGGCAAGGGCTTGCCCGCTCTGGTCATGCCGCATGGCGGGCCGAGCGCGCGCGATGAATGGGGCTTTGACTGGCTGGCGCAATATTTCGCGCATCAGGGCTTTGCCGTGCTCCAGCCCAATTATCGCGGCTCGGCCGGCTATGGCGAAGCCTGGCTGCGCGAGAACGGCTTCAAATCATGGCGCATCGCGATCGGCGATGTGGTCGACAGCGGCCGCTGGCTGGTGGCCGAGGGGATTGCCGATCCCGGCCGGCTGGCGATCTTCGGCTGGTCCTATGGCGGCTATGCGGCGCTCCAGTCGGGCGTGATCGCCCCCGGGCTGTTCAAGGCGATTGTCGCGGTCGCGCCGGTCACCGATTTCGCGACGCTCAAGGCGCAATATGCGCGCTCGACTGCGGCGCGGCTGGCGCGGTTCGAAATCGGATCCGGGCCGCAGGTCGAACAGGGATCGCCCTATCGCAATGCCGGGGCGATCACCGTGCCGGTGCAGCTTTTCCACGGGACGCTCGATCAGAATGTCGATGTCGTCCAGTCGCGGATGATGGCCGATGCGCTGAAGGACAAGGGCCGGCCGGCCGAACTGCACATCTATCCGGGGCTTGCCCACAGCCTGAGGGACGGGACGGCCCGGGCCGACATGCTGACGCGCAGCGAGGCGTTTATCCGCGCGGCGTTTGCGGACAAGCCGGCAGGCTGATCCGGCCGCCCCAAAAGCCCGGCACATAAAAAAAGGGCGGCCCGCACGGACCGCCCTTTTTCGTTCGGATCGAACAGGCCGGATTAGCGGCTGTAGAATTCGACCACCAGATTCGGTTCCATCTTCACCGGATAGGGCACTTCGTCGAGCGTCGGCACGCGGGTGAAGGTGATCTTGTCGTTGCCGTCGGGCGCGACGTAATCGGGGATTTCGCGCTCGGCGAGGCTCTGCGCTTCCATCACCAGCGTCATCTGCTTGGCCTTTTCACCCAGCGAGACGATGTCGCCCGGACGCACGCGGCGCGACGCGATGTTGCACTTGACGCCATTGACACGGACATGGCCGTGGCTGACCAGCTGGCGGGCCGACCACACGGTCGGCGCGAACTTGGCGCGATAGACGATCATGTCGAGGCGCTGTTCGAGCAGGCCGATCAGGTTCTGCGAGGTGTCGCCCTTCATGCGCGACGCTTCCTCATAGGCCTTTTTGAACTGCTTTTCGGTCACATCGCCGTAATAGCCCTTCAGCTTCTGCTTGGCGCGCAGCTGCAGGCCGTAATCCGACATCTTGCCCTTGCGGCGCTGGCCGTGCTGGCCGGGGCCATATTCGCGCTTGTTCACCGGGGACTTGGGACGCCCCCAGATGTTTTCGCCCATCCGGCGGTCGAGCTTGTGCTTGGCGCTATGGCGCTTCGACATCTGATATCTCCAATCTGCGACAACGTTGGTTCCGGTTCCGCCTGCTGGCCCGGCCATAAGGCCGGGGGCAGGGCCACCGCTTCACCGGAATGCGGGGCCAAATCGCGAAGGCGGGCGCTTAGCCCTGTGTGCAGGTGCAGTCAAGCATGGTCGCGGTTTGGCGAACCCGCCCCCTGCCACCCTGTTGCCGGATCAATTGCTCCCGGACGGGCGGCCCTGATTGTCATAGATCATCTGCCGGGCGACGTCGTTGCCGACGCGCTCCCGCTCGGCCCATTGCGCCTTGGTCAGGCACATCTTGCGCGAGGCGACCAGCGAGCCGACCGGCACTTCCCGGCGGCAGATGAGCTTGTCTTCCGCCGCCTTGGCGTCGGCGGGGGTGGCACCTTTCGGTTCGAAAGCCTGCGCGGTCACCGCATAAGGCAGGGTGACGGCAAGCAGCAGACATGCAAGGGAGGCACGCATATTTCGTCCTTGGCGACTGTGAGCGACGGGCCGCCATGATATATGGAAATCGTTGATGAGCAATCCGATAGATCATCCAATGCCGATCGATGCCGCGCTTGCCGGGCTGCGGCATCCGGCGGCGTGCGAGGATATGGCGCAGGTGCGCCTGGGCGTCGATGCGATCGACCGCGCGCTGGTGGAGTTGCTGGCGGTCAGGTTCGGTTTCATGACTGCGGCGGCACGGATCAAGCCCGGCCGCGAGCATGTTCGCGACGAAGCCCGCAAGGCGCAGGTGATCGCGAACGTATCCGACCATGCCGCACGGCATGGCCTGAGCACCGATCTGATCGCCCGGCTCTGGGAGCAGCTCGTCGAAGCGTCGATCGCCTATGAGTTCGAGGTTTTCGACCGCACGCGCGGCTGAACCGCCGAGAAAATGCCGCGCATCATCTGCACTTCGGCCGACGACCAGCCGGGTTTGGTCAGCAGCGCCCTCAGGCTGCGCCGGGTCGCGTTGATGCGGTTTTCGGGGAAGAAATAGCCGGCGGGTTCCAGCACCTGTTCGACATGGGCGATCAGCCCTTCCAGCTCCGCCTGCGGGGCGGGCGGGGCGAGGTCGAGCAGCGTCGGCATGGCGAGCGCATCCTGCTTCGACCATTCATAGGCGATCACCGCGACCGACTGGGCAAGGTTCAGCGAACCGAAATCGGGGTTGATCGGGATCGTCAGCACCGCGCGGGCGAGCGCGATATCATCCTTGTCCAGCCCCGAGCGTTCCGGCCCGAACAGCAGCGCCGACCGGCCGGGGCGGGTGCGGATCTCGCCGCTCGCCTGTTCCGGCGTGACGACCGGCTTGGCCATGCCGCGCCGGATCATCGTCGTCGCATAGACATGGGCACAGTCGGCAACCGCCTCGGCGGTGGAGGCGAACAGCTGCGCCTCGTCGAGCACCCGGTCCGCGCCCGATGCCGATGGCCCGGCAGCGGGATTGGGCCAGCCGTCGCGCGGTTCGACCAGCCGCAGCTCGGTCAGGCCGAAGTTCAGCATCGCGCGCGCAACCGCGCCGATATTTTCGCCCAGCTGCGGCCGGACGAGCACGATGACGGGCCGGCTCATTCCGCGCCGCCCGCTTCGATCACCGCGCCGGCAAACTCGCGAAAGTCGCGCGCTTCTGAGAAGTCTTTGTAAACACTGGCAAAACGAATATAGGCGACACTGTCCAGCCCGCGCAGCCCGTCCATCACCAGCGCGCCGATAAGGCTGGCTGGCACTTCGGTCTCGCCGCTGGTTTCAAGCTGGCGCTGGATGCCGGACACCAGCCGTTCGATCCTGACCGTCTCGATCGGGCGTTTGCGGCACGCAATCGCGATCGACCGCGCCAGCTTGTCGCGGTCGAACGGCTCGCGCCGGTCCTCGCTTTTCACCACCGTCAGCTCGCGCAGCTGGATGCGCTCGAACGTGGTGAAGCGCGCGCCACAGCCTTCGCACTGGCGGCGGCGGCGGATCGCCGCCCCATCCTCGCTGGGGCGGCTGTCCTTCACCTGGCTCGCATCATGACCGCAATAGGGGCAGCGCATCAAAAACCCGGATAGATGGGGAAACGCTCGCACAGCGCGCGCACCCGCGCCCGGACATCGGCCTCGACCGCCGGGTCGCCATGCTCGCCCTTGGCGCGCAGCCCGTCGAGCACATCGGCGATCATGTCGCCGATCGCCCGGAACTCGGAAACGCCGAAGCCGCGCGTCGTGCCGGCGGGCGAACCGACGCGGATTCCGCTGGTCTTGACCGGGGGCAGCGGATCGAACGGGATGCCGTTCTTGTTGCAGGTGATGCCCGACCGCTCCAGCGCCTCGTCGGCGTCGCGCCCGGTGATGCCCAGCGGCCGCAGATCGACCAGCGCCAGATGGGTGTCGGTGCCGCCGGCGACCAGATCGGCCCCGCGCTCCTTCAGCCGCGCGGCGAGCGCGCGGGCATTTTCGATGACCGCGCCGATATAGTCGCGATATTCGGGGCGCAGCGCCTCGCCGAACGCCACCGCCTTGGCGGCGATGACATGCATCAGCGGCCCGCCCTGCAGGCCGGGGAACACCGCCGAGTTGATCTTCTTCGCGATCGCCTCGTCATCGGTCATGATCATGCCACCGCGCGGGCCGCGCAGCGTCTTGTGGGTCGTGGTGGTCACGACATGGGCATGGCCGAAGGGCGAGGGGTGGTGGCCACCCGCGACCAGACCCGAGAAATGCGCCATGTCGACCAGGAAATGCGCGCCGACCTCGTCGGCAATCGCGCGGAAGCGGGCGAAATCGATGATGCGCGGATAGGCCGAGCCGCCGGCGATGATCAGCGTCGGCCGGTGTTCCTTGGCCAGCCGCTCGACCTCGTCATAATCGATCAGATGGTCGTCGGGCCGCACGCCATATTGCACGGCGTTGAACCATTTGCCCGACTGGGCCGCGCGGGCGCCGTGCGTCAGATGGCCGCCGGCATCGAGGCTCATGCCCAGAATGGTGTCGCCGGGCTTGGTTAGCGCCAGCATCACCGCGCCATTGGCCTGTGCGCCCGAATGCGGCTGCACATTGGCAAAGCCGCAGCCGAACAGCTGCTTGGCGCGCTCGATGGCCAGAGTCTCGACGGTGTCGGACGGGGCGCAGCCCTGATAATAGCGCTTGCCGGGATAGCCCTCGGCATATTTATTGGTGAACACCGATCCTTGCGCTTCCAGCACCGCGCGCGAGACGATGTTTTCCGATGCGATCAGCTCGATCTGGTAACGCTCGCGCTCCAGCTCGGCGGCGACGCCGGCAAACACCTCGCGGTCGGCATCGGCCAGGCCGCGGCTGAAGAAACCGTCCGGCTGGACCTGGGCAAGGGAGACGGGATTGGTGCTCATGCGGGCTCCTTGGCAAGGATGGGGGTGGACAGCTTGCCGACGCGCCGGACATGGCGGTCGCCGAGAAAGGCGGTCGACAGGAACGTCTCGACACAGGCCTTGGCCATGTCCGGCCCGACCAGCCGCGCGCCCAGCGCGATCACGTTCGCATCATTATGTTCGCGCGCCAGCCGCGCCGACAGCGGTTCCGAAACCAGCGCGCAGCGGCAGGCCGGCTCGCGGTTGACCGCAATGGAAATGCCGATGCCCGATCCGCACAGCGCAATGCCGCGCGCCGCATCGCCGGCGGCAATCGCGCGCGCCAGCCGATAGCCGAAATCGGGATAATCGACCGAGGCCTCGGTCGCGGTGCCAAGGTCGATCACCTCATGGCCCAGTTCGCGCAGCCAGTCGGCGAGCAGCGTCTTGAGCGCGACGGCGGCATGGTCGCACGCGATGGCGATGGGGCCGGATTGGGCGGGTTCCAACATGGCGGGTTCCAGCGGTGACTCGGAGCCGGGATGACTCCGGACGGCGCGCTGTTTAGGGTCGTTGCCGCTCAAATGCCACAGTGATCGGAACCCTGATGCCAGATGCCGCCCCGGAGATCCTGACCGACCGGCTGCGGCTGAGGGCGCATCGCCGGGAAGACGCCGAAACGCTGATCGATCTGTGGCGCGATCCCGTTGTCGTCCGCCATTTCGGCGGCCAGCCCATGGCCCCTGAAGACACGTGGAACCGGCTGCTGCGCTATATCGGCCATTGGCGGACCAACGGCTTTGGCATGTGGGTGGTCGAGGACCGCGCGACGGGTGCGGCGCTGGGCGAGGTCGGCCTGTTCGAAGGGCGGCGCGGGCTGGGCAGCCGGTTCGACAGCGCGCCCGAGGCGGGCTGGGTGCTGCGCCCGGCCGCGCATGGGCATGGCCATGCCCGCGCGGCGATGACCGCCGTGCTCGGCTGGGCGGAGGCGGAGCATCATTTTGCCCGCACCGTATGCATCATCGATCCCGCCAATGCCCCGTCGCTGGCGACGGCGGCGGCGCTTGGCTACCGGCCGTTCGGCACCTGTCCCTATAAGGGCAATGAAGTGCTGATGTTCGAGCGTGCCGCCGCTGCGCCGGCTCCGGCCGCGCTGCCCCCCGGCCAATCGTCGCCAGCCCCGGCTTAACCATTTCTTTTCACATTCTGGCCGATCCTGTCCCCCCAGTCTGGCGGTGGGCCGCGCTCATGCGGCTCCGGTTGTCGAAAGGATCGGTCGATGACATTTTTCGCCAAAGGGGCTGCGCTGTTCGCCGCCGCCGCCGCGCTTGCCACGCCCGTCGAGGCGGCGTGCTGGAGCGATGCCGCCTACCGTGCCGCGCAGGTGCGCGAACTGGACACGATGCTGATGGTCGAAGCGCTGCGCTGCCGTCGCACCGCGCCCGATTTCGTTTCGGATTACAATGCGTTCGTCCAGCACAGCCGGCCGGCGCTGGTGCGGGTGAATGACGAACTGCGCCAGCATTTTGCCGCCAATGTCGGCGCGGCGCGCGCGCTCGACGCTTATGACCGCTATGTCACCACGGTCGCCAATCGTTACGGTGCGGGCGTGTCGGGGCTGGGCTGCGACGACATGCGCAACATCCTGCGCGCGGCCGCCGGTGCCAAGGGCGCGCTGCCGGCGCTGATTGAGCTGGCCGAGGCGGCCGATATGCAGCCGGCGCTGCCGGGCGCACGCTGCACCGGCCCTGCCGCACCGCTGGCCATCGCATCGCGGCGTTGAGCCGCGCGCGGAAGCGGGAGACTCCATCGCGGCGTTAAACCGCGCGCGCGCAGGGGACTCCATCGCGGCGTTGAGGCGCGCGCTTGGCGGGGGACCGCCCGGCAAGCTTTCATTTACCCTCTTTTCCGCCATCTCCGCCCTGTCGATCCGGGGAGAATGGCGGATATAAAGGATTCTTTATATTTGCCTTGAGCGGGTGCTGACGCTAAGGGCGATGCCATCCGGCCGGCCGCATTTCCGCAGCCGGCCGCGTTTTTTCGTTTGCCGGAGAAGAACCGTCGTGGCCACTCAACTCGACCCCAAGGATTATGTCGTCGCCGATCTCAGCCTGGCCGCGTTCGGCCGCAAGGAGATCGAGATCGCCGAGACGGAAATGCCTGGCCTGATGGCGCTGCGCGCCGAATATGGCGCCGAACAGCCGCTCAAGGGCGCGCGCATCACCGGCTCGCTGCACATGACCATCCAGACGGCGGTGCTCATCGAAACGCTGACCGCGCTGGGCGCCGAAGTGCGCTGGGCGTCGTGCAACATCTTCTCCACCCAGGATCATGCCGCCGCCGCCATCGCCGCGTCGGGCGTGCCGGTGTTCGCCGTGAAGGGCGAAACGCTCGAGGAATATTGGGACTATGTCGTCCGCATCTTCGACTGGGGTCAGGACACGACCTGCAACATGATCCTCGACGATGGCGGCGACGCCACGATGTTCGCGCTGTGGGGCGCGCGCGTCGAAGCCGGCGAGACGCTGTTCACGCCGACCAACGAGGAAGAGGAAATCTTCTGCGCGACGCTCAAGCGCTTCCTGGCCGAGCGTCCGGGCTATCTGACCAAGACCGTCCAGAACATCCGCGGCGTGTCGGAAGAAACCACCACCGGGGTCCACCGGCTGTATGAACTCGCCAAGACCGGCAAGCTTCCGTTCCCGGCGATCAACGTCAATGATTCGGTCACCAAGTCGAAGTTCGACAATCTCTATGGCTGCAAGGAATCGCTGGTCGACGCGATCCGCCGCGCGACCGACGTGATGCTGGCCGGCAAGGTCGCCGTGGTCGCGGGCTTTGGCGATGTCGGCAAGGGGTCGGCCGCGTCGCTGCGCAATGGCGGCGCGCGCGTGCTCGTCACCGAAATCGATCCGATCTGCGCGCTGCAGGCGGCGATGGAAGGCTATGAAGTCGTCACCATGGAAGAAGCGGCGACCCGCGCCGACATCTTCGTCACCGCGACCGGCAACAAGGATGTGATCACCCTCGATCACATGCGCGCGATGAAGAACATGGCGATCGTCTGCAACATCGGCCATTTCGACAGCGAGATCCAGATCGGCGCGCTCGCCAACATGAAGTGGACCGAGATCAAGCCGCAGGTCGACGAGGTCGAGTTCCCGGATGCCAAGAAGATCATCGTCCTGTCGAAGGGTCGTCTGGTCAATCTGGGCAATGCGACCGGCCATCCGAGCTTTGTCATGTCGTCGAGCTTCACCAACCAGACGATCGCCCAGATCGAGCTGTGGAAGAACCACGCGCAGTACAAGAACGAAGTCTATGTCCTGCCCAAGCATCTCGATGAAAAGGTCGCGATGCTGCATCTGGAAAAGCTGGGCGTGAAGCTGACCAAGCTCAATCCGGAACAGGCCGCCTATATCGGCGTCGGTGCCGAAGGGCCGTTCAAGCCGGATCATTATCGCTACTGATCCGCGACAGCCTGCGCCCGGCGGGCGCAGGCTGGACTGTTGCGCATCAATGCCGGGCCGCCCGATGCCGGTCTGGCATTTTTCTTGGCTGCCGTTTCCGGGTGCCGGACGGTGGCCGAGCCGGCCGGTCGCGGACTGGACCGTTTCTCGCTGGACGGTTTCTCGCTGGACGGTTTCTGGCTGGGCGGTTTTTGGCTGGCTGGGCCGGCTCAACCGACCGATGCGGTGATGCGGGTCGAGGCCCGACGGCGCTGGTCGGCACTCTTCGCCGCTTGCCGGACCGTGCCGCCTGGCACATCTGCCCGGCGCCGTGCGCGTTTAGCCTTCGGTGCTGTCCGACGAGCTGCGCGACAGCGCGCGGGCCTCCCAATTGGCGGCCTCGGCCTCATATTCGTCGGCCATCTGCAGCAGCAGCTGGATTTCGTCATGGGTCTTCAGCCCCGCCGCGAGCGCACGGCAGCGCAGCGCCTGTGCGCGCAGGCTTTCGCTGTGGTCAAGCAGCGCCGATACCCACATGACTCGCGACCAACTCCACCCCTGCGGCCTGTCTGCATACACAGGCCTGTCGTTATTAGTTTAACGTCAGCACGGGGAAAGGATTTATTCCGTATATATACCTATTGTATAGACAAATGGGGTGGGCGGGAGATGGATGGCGCTGACCCCAGTTGATGCCGGGGCTGGCCCGTTAACCCAACACTAAACGCCGGATAGAAATGGTAACCCGGCCGGTAATGATGGTCTTGCGGGCAAGATGTGATGAATATGGTTGCCGTCAGTCAGGCGGCAGTTTCAGCGCGTTTGTCTTCGCGCATATTTGACATCGCCGCTGTCAGCAGCATCGGCCTGAAGGTCGTACTCATCGGCCATATGCTCAAGCAGTTCGATATCGGACTGGTTGGTCATGTTGCTCGCCAGCGTCCGGCAGCGCCGGGCCTGGGCGGCAGGATTTTCGGTCATATCCTCTGGTGAAGGCATGGCTGCGGCACCCCCAATGTTCATTACGAACCCGAAATGAAACGCGCACAGTTATTCGCCGACCTGTGCTGCATAACATGGATCGTAGGAAAAGTATAGGGGGATGCCGCAGCTGTTTTGATTCAGTCGACGACGCGCTCGAAAACCGCCGCAATTCCCTGGCCGCCGCCGATGCACATTGTTTCAAGCCCGAAGCGCGCTCCGCGACGGTCCATTTCCCGCAACAGCGTGGCCAGAATCCTGCCACCGGTCGCGCCGACCGGATGGCCGAGCGAAATGCCCGAGCCATTGACGTTCAGCCGGTCGAAATCGGCCGCGCCAAAGTTCCATTCGCGGGTGCAGGCCAGCACCTGCGCGGCAAAGGCCTCGTTCAGCTCGATCAGATCGATCTGGGACAGGTCCAGTCCCGCGGCCGCCAGCGCCTTGGCGGTCGCCGGCACCGGGCCGATGCCCATGGTCCGCGGCGGCACGCCGGCCACCGCCCAGCTGCGCATCCGGGCAAGCGGCTTCAGCCCCAGCGCCTCGGCCCGGTCGCGCGTCGTGACGATCGCTGCCGATGCGCCGTCATTCTGGCCGCTGGCATTGCCGGCCGTCACGCTTGCCGCCGGATCCTCGGCCAGCCGGACGGGCTTGAGCGCCGCCAGCGTTTCGGCGGTGGTGTCGGCGCGCGGATGTTCGTCGCGCGTCACCAGCGTCTCGCCCGCCTTTGTGCGCACGGCGACCGGCACGATTTCGTCGGCAAAGCGGCCATCGGCCTGCGCGGCGACCGCGCGGGCATGCGAGCGGGCGGCATATTCATCCTGCTCGGCGCGCGGAATGCCATATTCATGGGCCAGATTCTCGGCCGTTTCCAGCATGCCGCCCGGCACCGGATAATGGCGGCCGCCCGCGGTCAGCCGCCCGCGCACCAGCCCGTCCTGAATGGCGAGCGCGCGGCCGTTGACGCCCCAGCGCGCATCATGAGTGAAGAACGGCGCGTTGCTCATCGATTCCGCGCCGCCTGCGATGATCAGATCGGATGCGCCCATCGCAACCTGCATGACCGCATAGGCAATCGCCTGCAGCCCCGAGCCGCAGCGCCGGTCGACCTGCAACCCGCAGGTGGTGATTGCCAGCCCGGCATCGAGCGCGACGACGCGTCCCAAAGCAGGCGCTTCCATCGAGGGATAGCATTGCGCGAACAGCACATCGTCGACGGCATCGGGGGCCAACCCCGCCCGTTCGACCAGCGCGGCGACCACGGTTGCGCCCAGCCGCTCTGCCGGCACCCCGCGAAACACCCCGCCGAACCGGCCGACCGCCGTCCGCACCGGCTCGCAAATCACCACGTCGCGCATCGTCTCTCCCTTTTGTGTTTTTCACCTGTCCGCCCGCTTTAGAGCGATTTGGGCGTCGGTGGAAACAGCCCGTCGCCGGTAAAATGCGGCAGGCGGACGGCAGGGGGAGAGGGCGCGGGCGGCCCGGCGCGGTCAGAGCTTCAGGACGGTCGCGTCGGCGGTTGCCGCCGCCATGTCGGCATGGGCCTGAATCTGGCGGGCGAGCGCGTCGATCCGCCGGATCTGGGCGTCGGCAGCGGCTTCCTCGCGCAGATTGACGACGAAAAAGTCGGTCGCCCCCATATCGAACCGCCGCCGTTCGGCCACCGCCATCGCGCTTGCGCGGTCGGCCTCCTCGGTCGCCAGCCCGGCGATGCGCGCCGATGCGCCGATGGCGATGCCGATGGCATCGATCTGCGCGACAATCTGTTCGCCCAGCGCCTGACCCCGTCGCCGGAACGCGTCGATTTCGGCCTCGGTCTGCATCAGCCGGCCGCGCGCCGCCCGGTTCTGCAGCGGCACGCGCAGCGTGAGGCCGAGCTTGCTCTCGGTGCCGTCGAACGAGCGCCCGCCGGCACCGATCTCGCCAATGTCGCGCGACACCTCGACCGCGACGTCGAGCCGGGGCAGCAGCTGGTTGCGGTCCAGCGCCAGCCGCTCGCGCGCCAGGCTCAGCCGCAGCTCCAGATTGCGCAGGTCGGGCCGCTGAACGAGGCCCGAGCGCGGATCGACCGGCAGCGGCAGGGGGGTGGGCAAGGTGTCGGGCAGCCGGGCGGTGTCGGCCAGCATCGGCCGACCATCGCTATCGCGCCAGAACAGCGACAGGTTGTTGGCCGCCACCGCCAGCGCCTGTTCGGCCTGGGTGACGAAGGATTTGCGCCTGAGGATATTCTGTTCGTTCTCGGTCAGGATGATCCGCGGCCGCAGCCCTTCGGCGACCGCGCGCTGGAAACCGCGCTGCCGTTCCTCGGCCAGCGCCAGCAGATCGCGGAACACGCGCAGCCGCTGCCCGGCCACCACCCAGGCGTTATAGGCCTCGATCGCCCGCGCCTGCACGCCGATGGCGATCATCAGCCGTTCGGCATCGGCCAGCTCGATCTCACCCTCGGCCAGCGTGCGGCCGAAGCGGCGTTCGTCGATGATCCGGTCGCGCAGCAGCGCGAACACCGCCCCGACCTTGAACTCGCCCAGCTCGTTGGTGAACTTCTCGTTCTCATAGGTCGGGAAGCGGCCGCCCGACACGCGGTAGCTGCCATAGACATTGCCGCCATTGGTCTGGAGCGGCTGGGTGAGTTTCGATTCCAGATAGCGGCCGTCGTAAAAGCCCGACAGCCTGGTGTCGGCGCTGGCGGCGAACAGCGTGTCGAACGCGCCTTCGACCGACAGCCGCCGCCCTTCGGCGACGCGCACCCGCGCCAGCGCCTCCAGAATCTGCGGCTGGTGCTGGCGCGATGCCTCCAGCACCGCGTCAAGCGTCAGCGGCCCGCTGGCCGGGGGCGGCGTGACCGGCCCGGCCGCGACCGGCGGCAGTGGCGCGATCATCTGCGCGGCGGCCGGGGCGGCGGCCAGAACAGCCGCCAGCGCACCGGTGAGCAACCACAGCCGCACAGGGCGGGGAGGGTTATTTCGCCTCATCGGTCTCGTCCGCCGTGCCGCGGGCCACATCCATGATATTGTCGCCCGGCCGCTGGAACTGGAGCGGGAAGTCATTGAGCAGCCGCCACAGTTCGAACCCGACCTTGACCGTGTCCATCATCACCCAGCCGCGCACCTTGGCCCCCAGCCGGACGAAGGGTTCGCGCGGCCAGGGCTGGCGGTCCGGCGCTTCCTCGACGAGCACGCGGAACAGGCCGTTGGGCGAGGCATTGACGTCGAGCGCGAACACCCGGCCATCGAACATGCCCTGCGCGACCGACGGCCAGCCGCTGAACTGGATCGCCGGCCAGCCTTCGAACTCCAGCCGCACCCGCCGCCCCGGCCGCACCAGCGGCACGTCGCGGCCGTCGATGTAAAGCTCGACGACGCGCGGGCTGTTTTCGACGGCAAAGGTCGCCAGCACCTCGCCGGCCTTGACCATCGTCGCATTGTCCGCGCCCAGGATCTTCATCACCCGCCCGTCGCGCGGCGCGCGCACGATCTGCACCGCCTGGCGGTTGAGTTTGATGTCGATGCTGTTCAGCGCCGCCTGTTTTTCGGCGATCTTGGCCTGATAATCGGCCACCTTGATCTGCGCGAGTTCATAGTCGCGCCGCGCCATCAGGCCCTCGCGGTAGAGCTGGCCCATGCGGTTCACGTCAAGCTGGGCGACGCGCATCGCCTGCTGCGCGGCGGCGATCTCGGCCTCGGCCTGGCGGCGCTCGGCGCGGATGCGGTCGAGCAGCAGCGGGTCATTGTCGACGATCTGGACGATCGGATCGCCCTTTTTCACCAGCTGCGCGTCCTTGACGAACCAGCGTTCGACCCGGCCGGGCACCAGCGCGGTGATGTTCTGCACGCGGTCGCGCGGATCGAGCGCGATCACCGTGCCCACGCCCTGCGCGGTCTGCACCCAGGGAACGGTGAGCATGAAGATGATGCTGCCGACGATCCCGATCATCAGCATGATGCCCAGGTTGCGCATCGGCCGCGGCACGCCGATGCGGCCCAGCGTCGTGAAATGGCTCAGATGCTCAGCGCGAAACGGCATCAGCGGTCCTCCATCGCGCCGGCACGCAGCGCATCAAATGTCGCCCGGTCGGCCGTGATCACCTGCTCGGTGCGGCCGAGCCAGAGAAACCCGTCCAGCGCGACCTGTTCGGGGCGGTTCGAGAAATAGATCAGCGTCACCGGCTTGTCGCGCAGATGCGCGAACACCCGCTCCAGCCGCTCGACCGGCATCATGTCGTACAGGCCCGACAGCACGAGGATGCGCGGCTCGGACAGCAGCGCGCCGGCCAGCTTGAGCTGCATCGTCTCCTCGATCGACAGCGGCCAGCCGGTCGAGGACAGCAGCGTGTCCATGCCCTGCGGCATTTCGGCGATACGCTGGTCAAGGCCGACAAGCTTGAGCATCTCCATCGTGTGCACCGGATCGCGGGGCGCGCGCGACAGGCCCAGATAGTCGCGGATCGTGCTTTCGACGATCGTCGGCCGGTTGAGGACGATCACCTCGCTGCGCAGCTGGTAGATGTCGAAATCGTTGATGTCGGCACCGCCCACGGTGATCATGCCGCCCAAAGGCGTGAAATGATGCTTGAGCAGGCTGGAAAACTGCCGTTCCATCCCCGCCGCCGCCGCCGCGACCAGCCGGCTGGCGGGTGTGATTTCAAGCTCGAGCCGCGCCTCGGTGTTGCCGAGATCGACCCGGACACCGCGAAAGGCGAGCGCGCCCGAGGGCGGCCGTTCACGGGCGAACCGGTCGGGGATGCGTTCCTGCGGAATGTCGCGGAACAGCGACAGCTCCTCCAGCCCGGCGACGAGATCGTAGAAACTGTCGAGATAGGGGCCGAGCGAGGCGGCACCGTAGAAAATCCCCGACATGATCAGTTCGGCCGCGACCAGCTGGCCGATCGACAGCTGGTTCTGGATGACCAGCCAGCCGCCGAGCGCGAGCAGACCCGCGCTTGCCACTGCATAGAGGACCAGCAGCGCCACCGCCTGCGGAAAGGCGTAATGGAAATGCCGGCGATGCGCAGCGACATAGGCGGCAGTGCGCGTTTCGGTCTGGTCCATCGCATAATCGAGATGACGGCTCGATTTGTAGAAGCCGTTCGATCCGCCCAGGCTTTCGAGCCAGTGGGCGAGCGCATATTTCTTGTGGCTTAGTTCGACGACCGAGGTCATCGCCCCGCGCGCCCAGAGCTGCCAGATCACCCACAGCAGCAGGATGAACAGCAGGTTGAAGGCCAGAAAGAACGGGTGGTAAAACGCGGTCACGATGAACCCGACCGTCGATTGCAGCACGATGGTGAAGCCGCCGATCAGCAGCGACGGCATCGATTTCTGCATCGTGACGATGTCGAAATAGCGGTTGAACAGATCGTCGCGCCGCTCATCGGCGAAATAGGGGTTTTGCGCGTGCACCGCGCGCAGCGTGATGTCCGCCACCATCCGCGCCATGAACCGCCGCCGGAACAGTTCCATAATGTATTTGGCGAGCGACCCGAGCAGTGCCGAGATCAGCAGCAGCGCCAGCAGCACCAGCGCCAGCGTGAACAGCGGCACCGGCAAGGCGAGATTGGCGATCGAGTTGATCAGCAGCTGGACCGAGATCGGGATGGCGAGCGACAGCAGGCCGACGCCGATGCCGTAGATGATCACCAGCGAGAAATACGGGTTTTCCGGACCCAATATGGGCCTTGCCCAGCGGATCACGTCGCTCAGTCGAACAGTCGTCGGTGCGGCCATTATGTTTCCCGGGGCGAAAAAGGATCGCGTCAGCTAGCGATCCCGCGTGATCGGTTCAAATCGCAAATTATTGCCGATATGATAGGTAAATCCTATCATGTCATCACCTCACCAATCGCCGTAACGATATCGGCGAGCCGCTGAAAGGCCGTTGCGCGTCCGGCGCTGCGCCGCCAGACCAGCCCGAGGTCGCGATAGAGCGGCCCCCACGCAAGGGGGCGGGTCGTCACATCGTCGGTGTCGCGGATCTCCGAGCGCACATACAACGCCGGCAGCAGCGCCAGGCCCATGCCCATGCCCGCCATCTGGCGAACGGCATCAAGGCTGGTGCCTTCATAATCGCGCAGCACGACGGCGCCCACCTGTTCGCCGAGCGCGCGGATCTGGTCGGTCAGCCGGTATTGCGGCGACAGCGTCAGCAGCTCGCGCCCGGCCAGCATCTCGGGTGCGATCTCGTCATGCACGGTCAGCGGATCATCGGTCGCCATGGTCAGGATCAGCGGCTCGCGGAACAGCCTGTGGACGACGAAATCGTCGCCGCGGATCGGCAGCTGGGCGAGCAGCACGTCATGCGTGCCGATGGCCAGATCGCGCAGCAGCTCGTCGGGATTGCCCTCGCGCACATGCAGCCTCAGCCCCGGATGGTCGCGGTGCAGCCGGGCGACGACCTGCGGCATCAGATAAGGGCCGGTGGTGGGCGACGCGCCGAACCGGATGGTGCCGGTCAGCCCGTCGGGATCGGCCAGCGCCACGTCCGCCAGCCCGCGGACATCGGCCAGGATGGTCCGCGCGCGGGCCAGAATCTCGCGGCCGATCGGGGTCAGGAATGATGCGCCGCTGCCGCGTTCGACCAGCGGGCGGCCCAGCTGCGCCTCGAGCAGCTGGATCTGCGCGGACAGCGATGGCTGGCTGACGCCGATCCGCTCGGCGGCGCGGCGGAACGATCCGGCCGCGGCCAGCTCGGCGAAATAATGCAGCTGACGAATGGTGACGCCTGGGATGGCCATGATCCCCCCGATTGGGCTTTCATCGCTGATGGCCCCGCATTAGGGCAGGGACATGGCCGATGTCCAACGCCCCGATGCCGCCCCGCCGCCGATCGTTCGCCGCGAGGATTATGCCCCGCCCGCCTGGCGGGTTCCCGAGGTCGCGCTCGACTTCATGCTGGGTGCCGACGAGACCTGGGTGCGCGCCACCCTGTCGGTTGTCCGCGCCGACTGCGGGGCCGGGGTGCCGCTCGCGCTCGATGGCGGCGGCCAGAAGCTGGTGTCGCTGCGCGTCGACGGCGTTGCGCAGAGCTGGCGGACCGAGGGCGACCGCGTCCTCATCGATCTGCCCGGCAATGCCCACCGGATCGAGACCGAATGCGTCATCCACCCGGCGACCAACACCCAGCTGATGGGGCTTTACGCCTCGGGCGGGTTGCTGTGCACCCAGTGCGAGGCGGAAGGGTTTCGCCGCATCACCTTCTTCCCCGACCGGCCCGACATTCTCAGCCGCTACACGGTGCGGATGGAGGCCGACCGGGCGACCTATCCGGTGCTGCTTGCCAATGGCGACCGCATCAATGGCGGCGACCTGCCGGGCGGCCGCCACTGGGCGCAGTGGCGCGATCCGTTTCCCAAGCCCAGCTATCTGTTCGCGCTGGTCGCGGGCGATCTGGCGGTCAATCGCGACCGGTTCGTCACCCGGTCGGGGCGCGGCGTCGATCTGGGCATCTGGGTGCGCGAGGGCGATCTGCCGCGCACCGGCCATGCGATGGCGGCGCTCAAGGCGTCGATGGCGTGGGACGAGCGCGTCTATGGCCGCGAATATGATCTGAGCGTGTTCAACATCGTCGCGGTTGCCGATTTCAATTTCGGCGCGATGGAGAATAAGGGCCTCAACATCTTCAACTCGCGCTACATTCTGGCCGATCCCGAAACCGCGACCGATGCCGATTATGACGCGGTTGCCGGCGTCGTCGCGCATGAATATTTCCACAATTGGTCGGGCAATCGCGTCACCTGCCGCGACTGGTTCCAGCTGTCGCTGAAGGAAGGCTTCACCGTTTTCCGTGACCAGCAATTTTCCGCCGATCAGGGATCGGCGGCGGTCAAGCGGATCGAGGATGTTCGGCTGCTGCGCGCCGCCCAGTTTCCCGAGGATGGCGGGCCGCTTGCCCATCCGGTGCGCCCCGACAGCTATATCGAGATTTCCAACTTCTACACCGCGACCGTCTACAACAAGGGTGCCGAGCTTATTCGCATGATGGCGACCATGCTGGGCTGGGACCGGTTCCGGCGCGGCAGCGACCTGTATTTCGACCGCCATGACGGCGAGGCCGTGACCTGCGAGGATTTCGTCCGCGCGATCGAGGAGGGCGGGGGGATCGACCTGTCGCGCTTCCGCCTGTGGTACAGCCAGGCCGGCACTCCGCGCGTCACCGCCGCGCTCGACCATGACGGCAGCGGGGCGACGCTGCGGCTGAGCCAGAGCATGGCCCCGACGCCGGGCCAGCCGGTCAAGCAGCCCATGCCCATCCCGCTCAAGGTCGCGCTGTTCGGGGCCGAAAGCGGCCGCCGGCTGGCCGAGGAGCGGCTGATCGTGCTCGAAGACGCGGCGGCCGAAATCCGCTTCGAGGGTCTGGCCGAACGCCCGGTGCTGTCGATCAACCGCGGCTTTTCCGCGCCGGTGATTGTCGAGACGGCACGCTCGCCCGCCGATCTGGCGCTGCTGTCGGCGCATGATGACGATCCGTTCGCGCGTTACGAGGCGTTGCAGCAGCTGATGCTGGACACGATCCTTGCCGATCTGCGCGGCGACACCGGGCACGCCCCGGTGATCGCCGCCGTGCGCGACGTGCTTGGCGATGCGGGGCGCGATCCGGCCTTTGTCGCCGAAGCGGTGCTGCCGCCGAGCGAGGCCTTTGTCGGCGATCATCTGTCGGCAATCGATCCCGAGGCGGTGCACGCCGCGCGCGAACGGCTGCGCGCGGCGATTGGCGGCGCGCTGGTCGACGAATGGCGCGCGCTGCATGACCGGCTGAAGGCCGGGGCCTATGAATACACCCCGGCGGCCAAGGGCGCGCGGCGGCTGCGGACCATCGCGCTCAGCTATCTGTTCGCGGCCGGTGCTGACGATGCGGCGGGGCGCGCCTGGGCGCAGTTCGAGGCGTCGGACAACATGACCGACCGGCAGGGCGCGCTGGCCGCGCTCGCCAGCAGTGACGCGGCGGAACGGCCGCAGGCGCTGGCGACATTTTACGACCGCTATCGCGGCGATGCGCTGGTCATCGACAAATGGTTTTCCACCCAGGCGCTGTCGACCCGGGCCGATACGCTGGCGGCGGTGATCGCGCTTGCCGCGCATCCCGATTTCACGCTGGCCAATCCCAATCGCGTCCGTGCGCTGATCGGCGCGTTCGCCGCCAATCAGCGGGCCTTTCATCAGGCTGATGGGCAGGGCTATCGCTTCGTCGCCGACATGATCCTGGCGCTCGATCCGATCAACCCGCAAACGGCGGCGCGGATGGTGCCGCCCTTTGGCCGCTGGCGGCGCTTCGATGCCGGCCGGGCGGCGCTGATGACCGCCGAGCTCAACCGCATCCTTGCCGTGCCCGGCCTGTCGCGCGACGTGTTCGAACAGGCGAGCAAAAGCCTCGCCTGACCAGCGGGGTTCAGGGTCGGGCAATTCAGGGCCGGGCGGGCGCGCCCGGCTCGTCCTTCAGCCAGTCGGCGACCTGCCCGGCGAGATCATTGGCGGCGCGGTTGAGCGCCGGGCCGACGCTCTGGCCATCAATCTGCCTGAGCGGCACGCGCGCGACGAACCGGCGGGTGCGCAGCCCACTGGCACCCATCGCCTCGGCGTCGAACTGCACGACCGCCGACCGGCCTTCGCCATCGACGCCGAACTCGCTCAGCTGTCCGCCAAGGCGCAGGCCCGGATCGGCCGCAAACTGGCGCGGGTCGAGCACGGCGCGCCCGGTGCGCGCGGCGATCACCTCGCCCAGCAGGCGGCGGAACAGCCGGTTCGGCG
>DBAW01000033.1:503-3190 GCA_002291855.1 Sphingomonas sp. UBA1000 | reverse complement strand
GCGCACCAGAACAGGCCGGGGCACAGCGGATCATGGCCATAGACGGGCGCACGGTCGGGCGCGAAGCTGCGCAGCCCCGCCCAGCGCCGCTCGACCGCTTCGACCGGCCAGCCGGTCGCCGCGCCGAACCGGTCGATGGCGCGCGCGACGTCCAGCTCTTCCGGGGCGACATCGTGCGGGCGGTCGCGCGTCTCGTCATGCGGGCTGAGCCACAGCCGCCCGCCCGCCTCGGGCTTAAAATAGAAGCTGCCGGCGATGTCGAGCACCAGCGGCAGATCGGCCGGGGCCGGCGGCGCGACGCGCAGCTGCACGACCGTGCGGCGGTAGGGCGTGATGCCGATGGGCGGCGCGCCGCACAGCGCCGCCACTTCATCGGCCCAGGCCCCGGCGGCGTTGACCACCAGCCCGGCGGTCACCGGCCCCGCTCTGGTGTCGAGCCGCCAACCCGCCCCCGCTATCCGCGTTGCCGCCAGCAGCTGTGCGCCGCAGATCAGCTGTGCGCCCGCGCGCCGCGCGTCGGCAAGACAGGCCTGATGCGCGCCCGCGACATCGATATCGGCGCAGCTCGGTTCCCAGATGCAGTGCCGCCAGCGTTCATCCAGCCGGGGCAGGCGGGCGGCGGCGAAATCGCGGCCATGGCGTTCGAGCACGACCCCCGATCCGGCGAAATCGCCGATGAACGCCGCCATCGCGGCCTGATCCTCGTCGCCGGCCAGATACAGCGCACCGCGCGGGCGCAGCAGGCCGCGCGCCGCGAACCAGCCATGCGAGGCCGATGTCAGCGGCTGGATGCGCGGCCCGCCATAGGTTTCGGACCAGAAGGCCGCCGACCGCCCGGTCGCATGACGGCCGGGATGATCCTCGGCCTCGAGGAGCACGACGCGCCGCCGCCCGGCAAGCGCGGCCGCCAGGCTGGCACCGGCCATGCCCGCGCCGATGATCGCGACATCACAGTCGATCATGCCGCCGGCGCATCTCCGGCGTCGGGGTTGCGGGCCGGGGCGGGCGCGCGCGCATCCAGAAAGGCATCGATGCGGGCGAGCGCGCGGTCGCGCACGCCATCGCTTTCGCGCAGGATCTCATGCGCCGATTCCGGCCCGAACATCAAAAGCTCGGCCGCCGGCAGCCGGCGGGCGGCGCGGCGGATCGCCGCTGCCTTGACCAGCCCGTCACGCTCGGCCCCCAGCAGCAGCACGGGAGTGGCGATCCCCTCCAGCGCCCCCGGCCGGTCGAGTGCGGCAATCGAGCGATAGGCGGCGGCGACCCATGCCCAGCTTGGCGGGCCGAGCGCGAGTTCGGGGCTGGTCTCCTTCCACCACAGTTCATCGGCATAGCGTTCGGCATCATGGGTCAGCAGCCGGCGGCGCGACGCGCCCGGCAGCGACGGGCGCTCATTGGTCTTCCACGCCATCCGGTCGGGCCGGCCGATCCGGGCGAGCAAAGCGGCAATCGCGCCGCCAACGCGCGGGCCGAGCGGGCCGGAATGCAGGCCGAGCATCGGCGCGACCAGGATCGCGGCATCGGGCGCAATCGCGCCTTCGGCCAGCCCGCGCAGCAGCAGATGCCCGCCCATCGAATGGCCGATCACGACATGCGGGCCGGGCGTCGTCGCCCGCCAGTCGCCGCCGAAATCGGCAAGATCGGCGATCCAGGGCGCGAAATCATCGGCATGGCCGCACAGCGGATCGGCCGCCAGCCGCCCCGACCCGCCCTGACCGCGCCAGTCGACCGCGCGGATGTGCCAGCCGGCGGCGCGCCAATGGGCAAAGCTTTCCAGATATTTCTCGATGATGTCGCCGCGCCCGCCGAGGAACAACAGGCTCCCGCGCGCCGTCGCAGCGCCGCTACCCGGTGCCGGCCAGTCGAACATGCGCAGCGGCCAGCCATCGGGCGCGGGGCGGTGAAACAGCCGCGCCGTGGCGGGAATCGCCCGGCGGTCGAACGGGGGCTGATTTTTCATGGCCCGTGGTTACGGGTTCTAAAGCCTTGCCGTCTAGCTGTTGCGGCATGTTTGGGGGACAAACGGCCTTGGCCCTGCTGGGCGTGCTCGCGCTGCTGCTGCTGGTGGCGGCGGCGACGGACATTGCCGCGCGCACCATCGCCAACCGGCTGAACCTTGCCATCGCGCTGCTCGCGCCCGCTTACTGGGCGGCGACCGGCCTGCCGCTCTGGCCGGGCGTCGCGCTCCAGATCGGCGCGGCGGCAATGCTGTTCGCGCTGCTGATCGGCGCGTTCGCGATGGGCTGGATGGGCGGCGGCGACGTCAAGCTGCTCGGCGCGCTCGCGCTCTGGCTGCCGGGGGACACGCTGGCGCAGATGCTGATCGTGATGTCGGTCGCCGGCGGGGTGGTGACGCTTGCCGTGCTGATCGTCCACCGGCTGCGCCGGCTGCCGGCAAATCCCGAGATTCCCTACGGTGTTGCCATCGCCTTTGCCGGGCTTTGGGCGATTTACGAACGATATCTTAACCAGTTTGCTTGATGAAATGCGGGCCGGTCCGTCCGGCTCAGGAGGCGTTGAACGTCATGGATGCACGGAAAATCGCTCTGCTGGTCGGCGCGCTGGTGATCGCCGCGATCACGGCACTTCTGGCCCGCAACATGTTCCAGGGTGCGGCCGCGCCGACCGCGGCGGCAGCAGCGCCCCGGCCGGAGGAAAACCTGCCCCAGGTGCTGGTCGCCACGCGG
>DBAW01000033.1:0-179 GCA_002291855.1 Sphingomonas sp. UBA1000 | reverse complement strand
CAGGTGCTGGTCGCCACGCGGCCGCTGCCCGTCGGCACGATCCTGACGCCCGACGCCTTCCGCTACCAGCCCTGGCCCAAGGAACTGGTCCAGCAGGCCTATTACATCCGCGGTGAAACCGAAGCGCCGGTTGCCGGCACGGTGGTGCGCGTCGCGATCACCGCCGGCCAGCCGATCAC
>DBAW01000053.1:2923-3838 GCA_002291855.1 Sphingomonas sp. UBA1000 | reverse complement strand
GACGACGCCAACCGCGCGCTGATGGGCTCGAACATGCAGCGCCAGGCGGTGCCGCTGGTTCGCGCCGAAGCGCCGTTCGTCGGCACCGGCATGGAAGAAACCGTCGCCCGCGATTCGGGCGCGGCCATCGCCGCCAAGCGGTCGGGCATCGTCGATCAGGTCGATGCGACCCGCATCGTCGTGCGCGCGACCGGGGAGGTCGAGGCCGGCAAGTCGGGCGTCGACATCTACACGCTGATGAAGTTCCAGCGGTCGAACCAGAACACCTGCATCAACCAGCGTCCGCTGGTGAAGGTGGGCGATGTGGTGAGCGCAGGCGACATCATCGCCGACGGCCCGTCGACCGAGTTCGGCGAGCTGGCGCTCGGCCGCAACGCGCTCGTCGCGTTCATGCCGTGGAACGGCTATAACTATGAAGACTCGATCCTGATCTCCGAACGGATCGTGAAGGACGACGTCTTCACCTCGATCCATATCGAAGAGTTCGAGGTGATGGCCCGCGACACCAAGCTCGGGCCGGAAGACATCACCCGCGACATCCCGAATGTCGGCGAGGAAGCGCTGCGCAACCTCGACGAGGCGGGCATCGTCTATATCGGTGCCGAGGTCGAGCCGGGCGACATTCTGGTCGGCAAGATCACGCCCAAGGGCGAAAGCCCGATGACGCCGGAGGAAAAGCTGCTCCGCGCCATCTTCGGTGAAAAGGCGTCGGACGTGCGCGATACGTCGCTGCGCCTGCCGCCGGGCGTTGCCGGCACCGTTGTCGAGGTGCGGGTGTTCAACCGCCACGGCATCGACAAGGACGAGCGCGCGATGGCGATCGAGCGCGAGGAGATCGAGCGGCTGAAGAAGGACGCCGACGACGAGCGCGGCATCCTCAACCGCGCGACCTGGTCGCGCCTGCGCGACATGCTG
>DBAW01000053.1:0-2502 GCA_002291855.1 Sphingomonas sp. UBA1000 | reverse complement strand
CAGGTCGAACGCCATGAATGGTGGAAGTTCGCGGTTGCCGATGACCGGGTCCAGGCCGATCTCGAAGCGGTCAAGGCCCAGTATGACGAGGCCGCCAAGCTGATCCAGGACAAATTCGAGGATCGGCGCGAGAAGCTGGAGCGGGGTGACGAGCTGCCGCCGGGCGTGCTCAAGATGGTCAAGGTGTTCGTCGCGGTGAAGCGCAAGCTGCAGCCGGGCGACAAGATGGCCGGCCGTCACGGCAACAAGGGCGTCATTTCGCGCATCCTGCCGATCGAGGACATGCCGTTCCTCGAAGACGGCACGCATGTCGACATCGTGCTCAACCCGCTGGGCGTGCCCAGCCGCATGAATGTCGGCCAGATCTTCGAGACGCATCTGGGCTGGGCCGCGCGCGGCCTTGGCAAGCAGATCGCCGAGGCGCTCGAAACCTGGCGCGAGGCCAATCCCAAGGGTCAGGTCGTCGCCCCGCCCGATGCCGTGCGCGAGCGGATGAAGCTGGTTTACGGCGAGAATTATGTCGCCGAAATCGGTGCCCGGTCGGACGAGGAAATCGTCGAAATGGCGCAGCTGCTCAAGGGCGGCGTGCCGATGGCGACCCCGGTGTTCGACGGCGCGCGCGAAGCCGATGTGTCGGACATGCTGGCGCTTGCCGGCTACGACACCTCGGGCCAGTCGACCCTGTATGACGGCCGCACCGGCGAGGCGTTCGACCGCAAGGTGACGGTGGGCTATATCTACATGCTCAAGCTGCACCATCTGGTCGACGACAAGATCCATGCGCGCTCGATCGGGCCGTACTCGCTCGTCACCCAGCAGCCGCTGGGCGGCAAGGCGCAGTTCGGCGGCCAGCGTTTCGGGGAAATGGAGGTCTGGGCGCTCCAGGCTTATGGCGCCGCCTACACGCTGCAGGAAATGCTGACGGTGAAGTCCGACGACGTGGTCGGCCGCACCAAGGTCTATGAGGCGATCGTCAAGGGAGACGACACGTTCGAGGCCGGCATCCCCGAGAGCTTCAACGTGCTCGTCAAGGAAATGCGCTCGCTCGGCCTCAACGTCGAACTCGCGTCCATGTCGGATTCCGACCAGGACGAGGATTTCGCCAAGGCCGCCGAATAAGCGGGGACAGAGCGGGGCGGCCCGGCCGCCCCGCCCCATGCCCGCAACGATTTGCCCATATTGAGCCCCTGCCGCGCCGCCGGCGGGGGGACCGGAGCAAAAAATGAACGAGATGACCGCTTTCGCCAATCCGCTGACCAAGCCGGAGACGTTCGACCAGATCCAGATCGGCATCGCCTCGCCCGAGCGCATCCGCAGCTGGTCGTTCGGCGAGATCAAGAAGCCCGAGACGATCAATTACCGGACGTTCAAGCCCGAACGCGACGGCCTGTTCTGCGCCCGCATCTTCGGTCCGATCAAGGACTATGAGTGCCTGTGCGGCAAGTACAAGCGCATGAAGTACAAGGGCATTGTCTGCGAAAAGTGTGGCGTGGAAGTGACCGTGTCCAAGGTCCGCCGCGAGCGCATGGGCCATATCGAACTGGCCGCGCCGGTTGCCCATATCTGGTTCCTGAAGTCGCTGCCGAGCCGCATCGGCCTGCTGCTCGACATGCAGCTCAAGCAGCTGGAGCGCATCCTTTATTTCGAAGCCTATGTGGTGATCGAGCCGGGCCTGACCCCGCTTGAGCGCTATCAGCTGCTGACCGAGGACGAGCTGCTCGCCGCGCAGGACGAATATGGCGAGGACGCCTTCTCCGCCGGCATCGGCGCGGAAGCGGTGCGCATCATGCTCGAAAGCCTCGACCTTGAGGGCGAGCGCGAGCAGCTGCTCAAGGAGCTGGCCGAGACCAAGTCGGAGCTGAAGCCCAAGAAGATCATCAAGCGGCTGAAGGTCGTCGAAAGCTTCATCGATTCGGGCAACCGCCCCGAATGGATGATCCTGAATGTCGTGCCGGTCATCCCGCCCGAACTGCGCCCGCTGGTGCCGCTCGACGGCGGCCGGTTCGCGACGTCGGACCTGAATGACCTGTATCGCCGCGTCATCAACCGCAACAACCGTCTGAAGCGGCTGATGGAGCTGCGCGCGCCCGACATCATCGTGCGCAACGAAAAGCGCATGCTGCAGGAAGCGGTTGATGCGCTGTTCGACAATGGCCGGCGCGGCCGCACCATCACCGGTGCCAATAAGCGTCCGCTCAAGTCGCTGTCCGACATGCTCAAGGGCAAGCAGGGCCGCTTCCGTCAGAACCTGCTCGGCAAGCGCGTCGACTATTCGGGCCGTTCGGTCATCGTGACCGGCCCGGAACTCAAGCTGCACCAGTGCGGCTTGCCCAAGAAGATGGCGCTCGAGCTGTTCAAGCCGTTCATCTATGCCCGCCTCGACGCCAAGGGTCTGTCGATGACCCTCAAACAGGCCAAGAAGTGGGTCGAGAAGGAGCGCAAGGAAGTCTGGGACATTCTGGACGAGGTGATCCGCGAGCATCCGGTGCTGCTCAACCGCGC
>DBAW01000193.1:6550-13097 GCA_002291855.1 Sphingomonas sp. UBA1000 | reverse complement strand
CGTCGCGCTGGCGGCGGCGCTGTGGCTGGCACGCAGCGGGCGGCGCGGGGCGGCGGCGGTGCTGATGCTGACCCTGCTTGTCCAGACGCTTGCCAACTCCGCGCTCAAATGGGGGTTCGGCCGGCCGCGGCCCGATCTGCTGCCGCATCTCGACCATGTCTGGGACCTGAGCTATCCGAGCGGCCATGCCGCGCAGACGGCCTGTGTGTGGCTGCTCGCCACGCTGCTTATCGACCGGCGTCTGGCCTGGGCGGGGGTGCCGCTGGTGATCGCGGTCGGCGTGTCGCGGGTGGCGCTGGGCGTGCACTGGCCGTCGGACGTGATCGGCGGCTGGCTGGCCGGGGCCGGCTTTGCGCTGATCGGCTGGCGCATGGCGGCGCGGGCGGAAACGGGTTGGAAGAGATGGAACTGACCGAACATGAAGCGGCGCTGGTGCTCTATTCGGGCGGGCAGGACAGCGCGACCTGCCTTGCCTGGGCGCTGGAGCGGTTCGCGCGGGTCGAGACGATCGGCTTCGCCTATGGCCAGCGCCATGCGATCGAGCTGGACACCCGGCTGAAGCTGCGCGCCGGCATGGCCGCGCTCAAGCCCGGCTGGGCCGCGCGGCTGGGCGAGGATCATCTGCTCGATCTGGCCGTGCTGGGGGCGATTTCCGACACCTCGCTCACCCGCGATGCCGAAATCGCGATGGGGGCGGAGGGGCTGCCCAACAGCTTCGTGCCGGGGCGCAACCTGCTGTTCTTCACCCTGGCCGGTGCGGTCGCCTATCGGCGCGGCATCCGCCATCTGGTCGGCGGCATGTGCGAGACCGATTATTCGGGCTATCCCGACTGCCGCGACGATACGCTGAAAGCGCTTCAGGTCGCGCTCAACCTTGGCATGGACCGGCGCTTCGTGCTGCACACGCCGCTGATGTGGCGCGACAAGCCCGCGACCTGGGCGATGGCCGAACGGCTGGGCGGGCCGGGGCTGGTCGAGCTGATCCGCGTCGACAGCCATAGCTGCTATCTGGGCGACCGGACGGTCCTGCACGACTGGGGCTATGGCTGCGGCCATTGCCCGGCCTGCCACCTGCGTGCCGCCGGGTGGCAGGGCTTTGCGACAAATCGCGACAAAATCGCCGGTGCCGCGACATAGGCTTGCGACAGCCGCGCCGCATAACGGGTTCGTGGCCGGGCCTACCCCTCCCGGTTCGTGATAGACCCCATGAGGCGGCCCCGCTCTTCCACCCCTGGAGCGGGGCCGTTTCTGTATCGGATTTTGTTTATCTACGGGATATTCCTGATTGCGGCGGCTCTTGCACGTTAAGCGGCAGGCATTAAATCAGCTTCCATGCGGGCCGGGCCCCTCTGGCGATCATTTCGGTGATCGTGATGTCGGACCGCATCGAGCAAGCTCGATGATCGGGTCTGGTTTCGTTTTCTGCCCGGCTTTGGTGATCGACGCTCGTATCCTGATCGTGGAGGAGCGAGAAATGTCGGTGTTCAAGAACAAGATTGTGGTTGCAGCCGCGCTGGGCGGCGCGTTTCTTTCGGTGCCGGCGCTGGCCGCCGATCCTGCCAGCTGCGCGGCTGGCACGGTGGTCGAGGCCGGAGCCGACAAGGTGGTGATCTGCGCCGGCAAGCAGCAGCTTGAGGCAGGTGCGCTGCTGACCGTCCGTCGCCTCGTGCCGGCCCAGGGTGCCGGCCGCCAGCCGATGTTCATCAATGCCGAGCGCGCCACCGTGCGCGTGACCGGCGCGGGTGACGGCCGGCTGGTCGAAGCGGCGATCGTCAAGGGCGATGTCCGTCGCCACGACCGGGTCGATCTGGGTCCGGTGCTCTGACCCTTTTGATCTGCCGCATTTTTCGGGCCGCTGGGTAAGCCTGGCCGGCCCGAAAATGCTCTGATCGCGTCTGCCTGCTGGCGGAGCGTCGAACGGCCGGGGTGGCATGGGCCATCCCGGCCGTTTCTGCGTGTCAGCGCGCGGCGGCGTGGGCCGTGACTGTCTGCGCGCCGCGATCATCGAACGCGGCCAGCGCCAGCCCGTCGGCGTCCTCCCGCGCGCACAGCGTCAGTGGCCGGTCGGCAAAGGCCGGGGCGAGGGCGCGGAACCCGAACCGCCCGACCGGGCGATCGCCCAGCACATCCTGCGCGAGATGGAGCAGCAGGGTCGCGACCAGCGGCCCGTGCACGACCAGCCCGGCATAGCCCTCAACCGCGCGGGCATAGGGCAGATCATAATGGATGCGGTGGCTGTTGAAGGTCAGCGCCGAATAACGGAACAGCAGCGCCGGGCCGGGCGTGATCGTCCGCCGGTGCGGCCAGTCGTCGCGCGCGGGCGGCGGGGCAGATGGCGGGCTGGCAGGCGCTGCGGAATCCGCCGGGGCGTCTGCGGGCGCGCGGAACACCAGCGTCTGGGTTTCTTCCTGCACCAGCCGGTTGTCGGCATGAAGCGCATGCGCGACCTCGACGAACAGCAGCGCCCCGGTCGCGCCCTGTTTCTCGCGCACCGCTGCGATCCGGCTGGTGCGGCTGACCGCCATGCCCGGCGCGATGCCATGGTGCAGCACCAGCTCCGATGCTGCCCACATGCGCCGGGGCAGCGGCACCGGCGGCAGGAAATCGCCGCGCGGCGGATGTCCGTCGGGGCCGAGCGTCGCCGTTGCCGCATCGGGCAGGCACAGGCACCAGCCCAGCCCCAGCAGCGGCGCATCGGCACCAAGATCGAGCGTCGCCCGGTAGCGCATGGCCAGCCCCGGCGTCGCCACATCGCTGGCCATGACGCTGCGGCCGATCCAGTCCTGCCAGTCGGTCATCCGGCCGCTCAGGCGATGCGCGCGGGCTGGGCCGCGGCGTCGCTGTCGAGCGACTGTTGCGGGGCCATGGCTTCCCACGGAAACACGAACCAGTCCTTCTCCTCGGTGCGGTCGATGGTGCGGGCGCGATATTCGACCGTGGCGCGCGACACGACATTGTCGATCAGCACGGCAAAGCGGATGCGCTCGGCCGGCGCGCCTTCGGCGGCAAGGCTGGTCCTCAGCCTCAGGATCGTCCCGCCGCTGTCATTGATGTCGTCGACGAACAGCAGCGTCTCGCCCGCCCGCGCGCGCGCGGCGAGCCGCGCCAGCACGTCGTCGGCAAACTCCTTGACCGCGCTCGACAGGTCGCAGGACAGGGTTGGGATGCCGGTCGCGTGGCTCAGGAACACCGCCGGGGCCAGCCCGCCGCGCCCGATGCCGATCAGGAAATCGGGCCGCCAGCCCGGCTCTGCGGCAATCCCGGCCGCCAACGTGCGGACATCGGCGACGAACCGGTCATAGGCGATTTCGGTGAATACCGGCATCAGGCCGTCTCCAGATAGGCATCGATCGCCGCCAGATGGCGCGCGACCGTCTCGTCGTCGAGGAACGACCCCAGAAAGCTGTTGCGCGCCAGCGTGGCGAGCGCCGCCCGGTCAAGGCCGCGCGCAGTTGCCACGGCATGGTAATTGTCGCCGATATAGCCCCCGAAATAGGCCGGATCGTCGGAGTTGACCGTCGCCCGCAGCCCAAGTTCCAGCATCCGGTCGATCGGGTGGGCATCCAGCGACGGGATCACGCACAGCTTCAGATTGGACAGCGGGCACACGGTCAGCGTCATGCCGCTGCGCGCCAGCCGGGCGGTCAGCGCGGCATCCTCGAGCGCGCGATTGCCATGGTCGAGCCGGTCGATGGCGAGCAGATCGAGCGCCTGCACGACATAATCGGGCGGCCCTTCCTCCCCGGCATGGGCGACGCGCCTGAGGCCAAGCGCGCCGGCGGCGGCGAACAGCCGGGCGAATTTCTCCGGCGGGTGGCCCCGCTCCGACGAATCGAGCCCGATGGCGGCGATGCGGTCGAGATAGGGCGCAGCCGCGGCGAGCGTGGCAAAGCCGTCGGCCTCATCGAGATGGCGGAGGATGCACATGATCAGCCGCGAGCTGATGCCCAGATCGCGCTCCGCCGCCGCACAGGCCGCCGACAGCCCCTCGATCACTTCGGCAAAGGGCACGCCGCGCGCGGTGTGGGTCTGCGGATCGAACATGATTTCGGCATGAACGACGCCGTCGGCGGCCGCGCGGGCGAAATAGGCAGCGGCCAGATCGTGAAAATCCGCCGCCGTGCGCAGCACCGCCGCGCCCTGATAATAGATATCAAGAAAGTCCTGCAGATTGCTGAACTGATAGGCCGATCTCAGCTCTTCGACCGAGCCATAGGGCAGGGCGATGCCGCCGCGTTCGGCGAGCGCGAACATCAGCTCGGGTTCCAGGCTGCCTTCGATATGAAGGTGCAGCTCGGCCTTGGGCAGGCCGGTGATGAAGGTGCGAAGGTCTGACATTATGGCCCCAGGGATGGCAATGGGCTTCAGGATCGCGGCTTTCCGCGCGCCGCACAAGCCCCGGCGGCGGCGGGCCGGCGCAATCAACATGAACGGATTTTTGACCATTTGCCGGCGAGCGGCCTAAGAGGGAAGGAAGCTGCCGCGAAAACCGGCCCGGAGGAACGGGCCAGCGAACAGACCGGACTTTGGTGGAGAGGCACGGCCATGACGTTGAAAGCGGACCTGTTCTGGTCGTTCCGCAGCCCTTATTCCTATCTCGCCATGCCGCGTTACCGCGCGCTGGTGCGCGACCATGATCTGGAGATCGTGCTGCGCCCGGTCTGGCCGCTCGCGGTCCGCGATCCGGGCTTTTTCGCGCACAACCACCCCAATTGGCTGAAATACACGCGGCTCGACGTGCTGCGGCTGGCCGATTTCCATGGCGTGCCGTTTGCGCCGCCCCGGCCCGATCCGATCGTGCAGGACATCGACACCGGCGAGATCGCCGCCGAACAGCCGTTCATCCGCCGGCTCGTCCGCCTGGGTCAGGCGGCGGCGCGGCGCGGCGCGGGCTTTGCCTTTGCCGATGAGGTGTCGCGGCTGATCTGGGGCGGGACCGAAAACTGGCATGAGGGCGCGCATCTGGCGAGCGCCGCCGCCTGGGCCGGGCTGGTGCTCGAGGAGCTGGACGCCGAGGTGGCTGACGATGGCGCCGCGCTCGATCAGGAGATCGAGGGCAATCAGCAGGCGCTGGAGGCGGCGGGCCATTGGGGCGTGCCGACTTTGGTGTTTCAGGGCGAGCCGTTTTTCGGGCAGGACCGGATCGAACTCGCCAAATGGCGGATGCAACAGGCAGGGCTGACGGAACGCGAATGACCGGGGCGACGACGCATTTCTTCACCGCGAATGACGGCATCCGCCTTGCGTGGCATGAACTCGGCACCGGCCGGCCGCTGATCCTGATCCACGGGCTGTTTTCCAACGCGGCGACCAACTGGATCCGTTATGGCCATGCCGCCAAGGTGGCGGCGCTCGGCTACCGGGTGATCATGCCCGATCTGCGCGCGCACGGGCAGAGCGATGCGCCGCATGATGCGCGCCATTATCCGGGCGACGTGCTCGCCGATGACGGGCTGGCGCTGATCGCGCATCTGGGGCTGACCGATTATGATCTGGGCGGCTATTCGCTCGGCGCGCGCACGACGATGCGGATGATCGTGCGCGGCGCGACGCCGGGCCGCGCCATCCTGTCGGGCATGGGGCTGGAAGGGCTGATCGGCACATCGGGGCGGGCGGCGCATTTCCGCCATATCCTGACCAATCTCGGCAGCTTTGCGCGCGGCACGCCCGAATGGAATGCCGAGGCGTTTCTGAAGACCACCGGTGGCGATCCGGCGGCTTTGATCCACATTCTCGACACCTTTACCGACACCCCGGCCGCGGCGATCGGCGCGATCGCCATGCCGACCTTGGTGCTGTGCGGGGTCGAGGACCGCGACAATGGCTCCGCCCCGGCGCTGGCCGAGGCGCTGCTGCATGGCGCGTTGGTCGAGATTCCGGGCGGGCACATGTCGGCGGTGGTGAAGCGCGAACTGGGCGACGCGCTCGCCGCCTGGCTGGGACCGGCGGCCTAGAGCATTTTCGAGCCGGGCGGCCACGCCCGGCGACTCGGAAAATGCGGTAAATCACAGAGCATTTTCGAGCCGGGCGGTCACGCCCGGCGGCTTGGAAAATGCGGCAAATCAGAAAGCATTTTCGAGCCGGGCGGATACGCCCGGCGGCTCGGAAAACCAGCCAGCGCCCCAGCCAGCGCCCCAGCCAGCGCCCCAGCCAGCGCTATGGCGGGGCCGGCATCACCGGCCCCGCCGCGCAAGGCTTATCTGAACGGCGGCTCGTTGAACGCGCGCAGCTTGCGGCTGTGGAGCTTGGCCCCTTCGCGGCGCAGTTCGGCACAGGCTTCGATGCCGATCTGCATATGCTCGTTGATCGCCCGCTCGTAAAAGCGGTTGGCCTGGCCGGGCAGCTTCAGCTCGCCATGGAGCGGCTTGTCCGACACGCAGAGCAGCGTCCCATAGGGGATGCGGAAGCGGAAGCCCTGGGCGGCGATGGTCGCCGATTCCATGTCGACGCCCACCGCGCGCGACTGCGAGAAACGCAGCGCCGATTTGGAATAGCGCAGCTCCCAGTTGCGATCGTCGGTGGTGACGATGGTGCCGGTGCGCAGCCG
>DBAW01000193.1:4027-6160 GCA_002291855.1 Sphingomonas sp. UBA1000 | reverse complement strand
CGCCTGCTGCACTTCGGCAATCGCCGGCACCGGGATTTCGGGCGGCAGCACATCGTCCAGCACATGATCGTCGCGCAGATAGGCATGGGCGAGCACATAATCGCCGATGCGCTGGCTGGGGCGCAGGCCGCCGCAATGGCCGATCATCAGCCATGCCTCGGGGCGCAGCACCGCCAGATGGTCGGTGATCGTCTTGGCGTTGGACGGGCCGACGCCGATATTGACGAGGCTGATCCCGGTCCCGTCACTGGCCATCAGGTGCCAGGCCGGCATCTGGTGCCGCCGCCACGCATAATCGGCGACCGCGCGTTCGGGGTCGAGCGTCTCGCGGGTCATGAACAGCCCGCCCGGGCCGGACAAGGCGGTGTAGCGCTCATCCTCCTTCAGCGTCCGGCATGCCCATTGCACGAACTCGTCGACATAGCGGTGATAGTTGGTGAACAGGATGTAGCGCTGGACATGCTCGGGCGGCGTGCCGGTATAGTGGCGCAGCCGGGCCAGCGAGAAATCGGTGCGCAACCCGTCGAACAGCGCCAGCGGCCGGGGCGTGTCGGGATCGTCAGAGGGCAGGCCATCGGCAATCTCGTCGCCGATATGCGCCAGCTCGGTCGCCGGGAACCAGCGCGCCAGCTCGGCCGGGGCGACGCCTTCGAGCGTCAGGTCATGGCCGGGATCGAGCACATAGGGGAAGGGGATTTCCTGCCGGCTGCGCGCCACTTCCACGGTCACGCCATAGCCCGACATCAGCAGGTCGAGCTGTTCGGTCAGATAGCCGGCAAAGCTGCGCGGGCGGGTGACGGTGGTTGCATAGATGCCCGGCGCGACCAGCCGGCCAAAGGCGCGCAGCGGCGGCGGCGTGGGCGAGTCGCCCCGGTAGCGGATGCGCAGTTCGGGATAGCAGAACAGCCCGGCCTCGCGGGCGGCGCGGTCGGGCTTGATGCCGTCGACCACAAAGGCGGAAATCGCGGCCTGAAGCGCCTCGACCGCAGCGTCATAGATGCGCGCCAGTTCGTCGATCAGCGCGGCGGGGGTTTGTTCGATGGTCTGTGCTGTCATGACCAGCAGATAACGGGCCGGCATGACGTTGCCAAGACGCCCGTTGGTCGGCCCGGCGATGGCAATGCGGCCGGCCGCGAAACGGGGACGGGCTGGCCCGCCCCCGTGCCATGGTTACAGCTGGCCCAGCAGATGCTCGGCCGAGCTGACGCGGAACTCGCCCGGCGCTTCGACATTGAGTTCGCGCACCACGCCGTCCTCGACGATCATCGAGAAACGCTGGCCGCGCTTGCCCATGCCGAATTTGCTGCCGTCCATCGTCAGGCCGAGCGCTTCGACCAGATCGCCATTGCCGTCGGCCAGCATCGTCACCTTGCCCTCGGCACCCGCCGACTTCGCCCAGGCGGCGAGCACAAAGGCGTCGTTGACGGCGGTGCAGGCCACTTCGTCCACGCCCTTGGCCTTCAGCTCGTCGATCTTGTCGACAAAGCCCGGCAGGTGGCGCGCCGAGCAGGTCGGGGTGAAGGCACCGGGAACCGAGAACAGGGCGACGCGGCGGCCCTTGAAGAAATCCTCCGAAGACACCTGATCGGGGCCCGATTCGGTCACCTTGGTCAGCGTCACGGCGGGCAGTTTGTCGCCGGCATTGATGGTCATGCGGATCTCCTTTGTCGCTCCGGCCCCTCGAGTCGGGGACGCGCCGCTAGGTCGGGTCGGCGCGGCCTCAGGTCAAGCGGGCCGAACTGGTTTGCGGGCGGATTGGGCTTCGTCCGCGACGGGCCTATATGGAAGCGATGGAGTCGCGCTTCCTTTCCGGCCAGCTGCTGCTTGCCCTGCCGGGCATCGGCGATCCGCGCTTCGAGCGGGCGGTGATCGCCATGTGCGCGCATGATGAGCGCGGGGCGCTGGGCATCGGCATCGGCAAGCTGGCGCCCCGGTTCGGCTTTCACGCGCTGCTCGACCAGTTCGGCATCGCACCCGGCGACGCCCCGGATGTGCCCGTGCATATTGGCGGGCCGGTGGAGCCGCAGCGCGGCTTTGTGCTGCACACGCTCGACTGGGGCGGGCAGGACACGATCGAGGTGGCGGGGCGGTTCGCGCTCACCAACACCGTCGATGTGCTGCGCGCGATCGCGG
>DBAW01000193.1:0-3629 GCA_002291855.1 Sphingomonas sp. UBA1000 | reverse complement strand
CAGCTGGAGGAGGAGCTGACCCGGCATGGCTGGTTCATGACCGAGGCCGAGGAAAAGCTGCTGTTCGACACGCCGGTCAATGAACGCTGGGGCGCGGCCTATCGTCAGGCGGGCATCGATCCGCGCCTGCTCGCCCCCACCGCCGGGCTGGCCTGAGCCGGAACGCTCCCGTCGCGCCCGTCATCAAGCCGTCACCGCCCGCTCATAGGGCGGGCCGGACGCTTGAGGGGACCGGCATATGGCACATGGACGGGCAGCGACGATGAAGGCGGTCGGGGCCGCCGCGATCCAGCATAAGGGGCTGTCGCGTCAGGGCCTGCTCGAACGCGCCTTTGCCTTTGCGTTTCGCGGGCTGGTCTATGCGCAGATCTGGGAAGACCCCGATGTCGATATGGAGGCGCTTGCCATCCGGCCCGACAGCCGGATGGTCGCGATCGCCAGCGGCGGCTGCAATGTGCTCAGCTATCTGACCGCAGATCCCGCGCACATCACCGCGGTCGATCTCAACACCGCCCATGTCGCGCTCAACCGGCTGAAGCTGGTGGCGGCGCGGCATCTGCCCGATTATGCGGCGTTCCGGCGCTTTTTCGCCGAGGCCGACACCCCCGAGAACATCCGCGCCTATCGCGACCATGTCCGCCCGCATCTGGACGATGTGTCGCGCCGCTACTGGGAAGGGCGCGACCTGATCGGCCGGCGGCGCATCCGCGGCTTTGCGCACGGCATCTACAAGCGCGGGCTGCTCGGCGGCTTTATCGGCCTCGTCCATGGGCTGGCGCGGCTCTACCGTGTCGACCCGCGCGAGCTGCTCGCCGCGCGCACCGTCGAGGAACAGCGCGCGATCTTTGACCGCCGCCTCGCCCCGGTGTTTGACCGGAAGCTGATCCGCTGGCTGACCGACCAGCCGGCCTCGCTGTTCGGCCTCGGCATCCCGCCCGCCCAATATGAGGCGCTGGCCGGCGACGAGCCGGCGGGCATGGCGGCGGTGCTGCGCGCGCGGCTGGAAAAGCTCGCCTGCGATTTCGACATTCGCGACAATTATTTCGCCTGGCAGGCGTTCGGGCGCGGCTATGGCAAGGAACCGGCCGCCCCGCTGCCGCCCTATCTGCAGGCCGCCAACCATGCGTTGGTGACCGGGCGGGTGGACCGGGTGACGGTGCGTCACGCCAACTTCACCGACCATCTGGCCGAACAGCCCGATGCCAGCCTTGACCGTTATGTGCTGCTCGACGCGCAGGACTGGATGACCGACGCGCAGCTGACCGCGCTGTGGCGCGAAATCACCCGCACCGCGCGGCCGGGCGCGCGCGTGCTGTTCCGCACCGCCGCCGCGCCGACGCTGCTGCCCGGGCGCGTGCCCGACGCGATTCTGGGCCGCTGGGATTATGCCGAGGAGCAGTCGCGCGACCTGACCCGGCGCGACCGGTCGTCAATCTATGGCGGCGTGCATCTCTATGTGCTGCGTGGCTGAGCGGCGGCGGGGGGTGCGGCATGGCTGACGGATCGCTGGCCGGGCCGGGCACGGCCGCGGGGCGGATGGATGCGATCTATCGCAGCCAGCGCCATATCTATGATCTGACGCGCAAATATTATCTGCTCGGCCGCGACCGGCTGATCGCCGAACTGGCCCCGCCGCCGGGCGGCACGGTGCTCGAAATCGGCTGCGGCACCGCGCGCAACCTGATCGCCGCCGCCCGCGCCTGGCCGGGCGCGCGCTGGTTCGGCATCGATATTTCGGCCGCGATGCTCGACACCGCGGGGCGGGCGGTGCGGCGTGCCGGGCTGGACGGGACGGTGCGGCTGGCGCGCGGCGATGCGACCGCGTTCGATCTCGCCGCGCTGTTCGGCGCGGACGAACCGGTCGATCTGGCGCGCGGCGTCGACCGGCTGTTCATGTCCTACACGCTGTCGATGATCCCCGACTGGCGGGCCGCGCTCGATCAGGCGGCGCGGGCGCTGGCTCCGGGCGGGCGGCTGCACATCGTCGATTTCGGCCAGCAGGAACGGCTGCCGCGCTGGTTCGGGCGACTGCTTTTTGCCTGGCTGGCGCGGTTCGACGTGTCGCCGCGTGCCGAACTGGAGGCGGAGCTGGCGGCGCTTGCCGACCGGCACGGGCTGGTGCTGCGCTTCACCCGGCTGTTTCGCGGCTATGCCTGGCAGGCGCGGCTCGACCGGCCGGTGCCGATCGGCTCAGCGCCACAAGAGCAGCGCGGCAACGCCTAGGCCGAGCATCACGACCAGCGCGCGCAGCCGGTCGGGATCGATCCGCCCCGCCAGCCTGCCGCCCGCCATGCCCCCGGCGAGCGCCGCCAGCGCCATCACCCCTGCCGCTGCCCAATCGGGCGGGGCGGCGGTGACGAACAGCAGCACCGCGCCCAGATTGGCGGCCAGCGCGAGCCCCTGTTTGAGCGCGTTGAGCCGCACCAGCGTATCGTCGCTGCCCAGCGCCAGCAGGGCGAGCAGCATCACGCTCAGCCCCGCGCCGAAATAGCCGCCATAGACGCAGGCGACGAACACCGCCGCCGCCAGCGCAAGCGCGCCTGCCGCCGGGCGCATGCTTGCCGTCCGCCGCGCGGCGAGCCAGCGTTTGAGCCGTGGCTGACCCGCGAGCAGCAGGCAGCCGGCGATCAGCAGCCATGGGGTCAGCGCGGCGAAGGCGCGCGCGCCGCTGGCCAGCACCAGCGCGCCCCCGGCCAGCCCGCCGAGCAGCGCGATCGGCAGCAGCCGCACCAGCGTGCGGCCCTGACCGGCCAGATCGGCGCGCTGGCCGAGCGTTCCGCCCAGATAGCCGGGCAGCAAGGCGACGCTGCTGGTGATGTTGGCGACAATCGGCGGCAGCCCGACCGCGATCAGCGCAGGAAAGCTGATCAGCGAACCGCCGCCGGCAATCGCGTTGATCGCGCCTGCGGCAAAGCCCGCCAGCGCGAGCAGCCCGAACGCGCCCACGGACATCACGGGCGTCACGCTCAGGCCGCCAGCTTCATCTCCAGCCGGTCCCAGATCTCGACCAGCGCGCGGGTCAGGTCGCGCATCATCGCCTCGGTGTGCGACGGGCCGGGGGTGAAGCGCAGCCTTTCGGTGCCGCGCGGCACGGTCGGGAAGTTGATCGGCTGCACATAGACGCCATATTCGGCGAGCAGAATGTCGCTGATCCGCTTGGCGCGCACCGGATCGCCGACCATCAGCGGCACGATATGGGTGGTCGATGCCATGACCGGCAGCCCGGCTTCGGCGAACAGCCGCTTGAGCGTGGCGGCGGCGGCCTGCTGGCCGTCGCGCTCTTCGGCCGAGGCCTTCAGATGGCGGACGCTCGCCAGCGCGCCCGCGACCAGCACCGGCGACAGCGAGGTGGTGAAGATGAACCCCGGCGCATAGGAGCGGATGACGTCGACGATCACCTGATCGGCGGCGATATAGCCGCCCATGACGCCGAATGCCTTGCCGAGCGTGCCTTCGATGATCGTCACCCGGTCAGCGACCGCGTCGCGTTCGGAAATGCCGCCGCCGCGCGCGCCATACATGCCGACCGCATGAACCTCGTCCAGATAGGTGATGGCGCGATATTTGTCGGCCAGGTCGCAGATCTCGGCGATCGGCGCGACATCGCCGTCCATCGAATAGACGCTTTC
>DBAW01000273.1 GCA_002291855.1 Sphingomonas sp. UBA1000 | reverse complement strand
CGGCGATCCGCGCTTCGAACCCGGCATCGGGTTCGGGGACGCGCAGCGCGCCGAGCATCCGGTCGAGCGGATCGGTCATGCCGCCTGTCCTTCGCTGCCGTCAAAGCCCTGGGCGGCAAGCGACCGGCGCAGCGCCGTGCGTGCGCGCAGCAGCAGCGATTCGAACGCCTTGACGTGCAGGCCCATCATCCGCGCGGCCTCCGCATTCGGCCAATGTTCGTGATAGGTCAGCACGATGGCCGTCCGCTGCCGGTCGGGCAATGCCGCCAGCGCCGCCGCCACCGCGTCGTCGAGCCGCCGGGCATCGATGGCCTCGGTCGCCGCCACCCGGTCATCGGCCATGTCGGGCACCTCCTCATCGGCCCAGAAGCGGCGGCGGCGCAGCCGGTCGATGCACAGATTGGTGCAGACCCGGTGCAGCCAGCCGCCGACACTGCCCGATCCGGCGCGCCAGCGCGCGGCACCGGTCCACAGCCGGGCAAAGCTTTCCTGCACCACATCTTCCGCCTCTGCTCCGTCCATCAGCATGCGCCACGCCAGCGCATGCAGCCGGCGCGCATGGGCGTCGACCAGCATCCTGAACGCGATCTGGTCGCCGCGCCCGATGCGCGCGACCAGTGCCTGTTCCTCATCGGTCTGGCGCTCAGGCCCGTCCAATATCGCTCTCCCCTCGACTCAACGGGGGGTGCGGCCAAATCCTTCGCCGATCCGCCAAAGGTTTTGCCGCCCCCGCCCGTTGAGCCTGCGGACCATCATAAAGGGGGGATCGATGAAACGAACCTGTTTGCTCGTATGGCTGCTCGCCGCCGGCCCGGTTTGCGCGCAGGAGGCGGCGGACGGGGCCGGGCCGCTGCGGCCATGGACGGCGGCCGTGACTGGCGGCGTCACCCGGCTCGGCCCCGATCTCAGCCAGAGCTTTGGCGGCGTCGCGCTGGCGCGCCAGTTTGGTGCCAACACGCTGCGCGTCGGTGCGACACTGTTCAGCGGCGACGATCAGTTCCAGCAGCTCCGCACGCCGACGCGCACCAGCCTGTTCAGCCTGTCCTACAGCCGCCAGATCGGGGCGGTGACGCTGGAGGCGCATGGCGCGCTCGGCAGCCGGTCGTTCCGCGATCAGGCGGTGCGGCTGCGCTCCGGCAACACGGTCACGGTCGGCGGCGATGGCGATGTTGCCAGCTTCGGGGCAAGCGTCGCCACCAGCTTTGCGCTGGCCGAACGCTGGTCGCTGTCGCCTTATGCCTTTGTCGACCGCAGCCGGATCGACGTCGCGCGCCCGGTCTTCGGGCCGGGGGGACGCCCGGTCGCCGATCCGCTTGTCCAGCGGCAGAGCGGCACCACCGGATCGCTCGGGCTGACGCTCGACCGCGCGGTGGGCACGCGGTCGAGCCTCGGGCTGCTCGCGGCGTTCACCGCGACCTCGAACAGCGCGGCCGTCACCCGCTTCAGCGGCAATGGCCAGCGGCTGCTCGAAGGGGCTGGCGGCAGCGATGGCTGGCTGGAAGTCGGCGCGGTCGGCACCATCGGCCTCAGCGACGCCTGGGCCGTCGATCTCAGCCTTGTCCGCACGCTGGGCGTCGCCGGCAGCGAAACCCTGTCCGGCTCGGCTGGCATCAGGGCGATGTTCTGATCGCGCGGCGCGGGATGAAAAAAAGGGCCGGTGCCCCGCGGCACCGGCCCTCAATCCTGTTCCCTGCGCGACCCGATCAGTCGCGGCTGCCCATCAGGTTGAGCAGGAAGGTGAACATGTTCACAAAGTCGAGATAGAGGTTGAGCGCGCCCATGATGACCGCCTTGCCCATCATCTCGGTGCCCGCAACATAGGCATAGACGCTCTTGATCTTCTGCGTGTCATAGGCGGTCAGGCCTGCGAACAGCAGCACGCCGATCACCGAGATCGCAAAGCTCATCACGCTCGACGCGAGAAAGATGTTGATGATGCTGGCGACGATCAGCCCGACCAGCCCCATCACGAGGAAGGTGCCGAAGCCCGACAGGTCACGCTTGGTCGTGTAGCCCCACAGGCTCAGCCCGGCAAAGGCCGCCGCGGTCGCGAAGAAGGTCTGCGCGATCGAGGTGCCGGTAAAGACCAGGAACACCGACGCCATCGACAGGCCCATCACCGTCGCGAACGCCCAGAACAGCGCCTGCAGCGTCGCGGTCGAGATGCGGTTGAGGCCGAAGCTCATCACCATCACGAATGCGAGCGGCGCGAGCATGATCACCCAGCGCAGCGGCGTCGCCAGCAGCTGTGCCGCCAGCCCCGACGAGGCAAAGCCCAGCGCGACGATGCCGGTCAGCAGCACGCCCGAGGCCATGTAGTTGTAAACGGACAGCATGTAGCGGCGCAGGCCGGCATCATAGGCAGCCGCACCGCTTGCGACCGACGTCGGCGCCGCAACGGTCGCGCGGGGGTCAGTCCAGTTCGCCATCGAAAAACGCTCCTTTGCCCGGCACGATGCCGGATGCCCGGAATATCGGGTGAAAGCCGTGCGCTTTCAAGCGAAACCGGACAGCGTTGCGCTGCGCCAGAGGCGGCGGCGGTTTCCCCCGTGCCGCCCGGCCCTCAACCCTCGGGCAGCAGCAGCGACGAATCGCCATAGCTGTAGAAGCGATAGCCCGCAGCGATCGCATGGGCATAGGCGGCAAGCATCGTCTCGCGACCCATCAGCGCCGACACCAGCATCATCAGCGTCGATTTGGGCAGGTGGAAGTTGGTCATCAGCCCGTCAATCCCGCAGAAACGGTGGCCGGGGGTGATGAAGATGTCGGTATCGCCCTCGAAGGGCCGGATCATGCGGTCGGCATCGGCGGCGCTTTCGAGCAGCCTCAGGCTGGTCGTGCCGACGGCGATGATGCGCCCGCCGCGCGCGCGCACCGCGTTCAGCCGGTCGGCGGTGGCGGCGTCGATCCGGCCCCATTCGGCGTGCATCCGGTGGTCGTCGGTATCCTCGGCCTTGACCGGCAGGAAGGTGCCCGCGCCGACATGCAGGGTCAGGGTTTCGTGCGCGATGCCGGCGGCGGCGACCGCCGCCATCAGCTGCGGGGTGAAATGCAGCGCCGCCGTGGGCGCCGCGACCGCGCCGTCGGCGCGCGCGAACATCGTCTGATAATCCTCGCGGTCGCGCGCATCGGTCGGCCGCTTGGAGGCGATATAGGGCGGCAGCGGCATCTGCCCGGCCCGCTCCAGCATCAGCTCGACCGGCTCGTCGCCCGGAAAGCTCAGCTGCACGCTGCCATCGTCGAGCTTGGCCTCGACCAGCGCCGTCACGCCCGCGCCGAAATCGATGCTGTCGCCGATGCGCAGCCGCCGCGCATTGCGGACAAAGGCGATCCAGCTGCGCAGCCCCGCGCGCTTGTGCAGCGTCGCTTCGATCCGCGCCTCGCCGCGCCGGCCTTCCAGCCGCGCCGGGATCACCCGCGTGTCGTTGAACACCAGACAGTCGCCGGGGCGCAGCGCCGCCGGCAGGTCGCGCACCCCCCGGTCGGTCAGGCCGGCCGGCGTCACCACCAGCATCCGCGCGGCGTCGCGCGGCTCCACCGGGCGCAGCGCGATCAGCTCCTGCGGCAGCTCGAAATCGAACAGGTCGACGCGCATCAGTTGCCGGGCCGGCGGGTTCCGGCCGGGGCCTTGAGCGGCAGCGGCATGATGGCGGGGGCAGGCGGGGGCGGCGCGACCGCCGCCGGCTCGCCATCCCCTTCGATCCAGGCGCGCAGGATGCGGCCCGGCTCGGCCGGCGGCTCGCCGCGCGGCATCGCATCGACATAGGCCATGCCGGTCAGCACCCGGCCAAAGGCGGTGTAGCGATTGTCGAGCCGGAAGGTCGGCATCAGCATGATGAAGAACTGGCTGTTGGCCGAATCCGGATCGTTCGACCGCGCCATCGAGGTCACGCCGCGCACGTGCAGCAGATCGTTAAACTCCGCCTTCAGATCGGGCAGGTCGGACCCGCCCTGGCCGGTGCCTTCTGGGTCGCCGCCCTGCGCCATGAACCCTTCGATCACCCGGTGAAAGATCAGGCCGTTGTAAAAACCCTTGCGGGTCAAAGTCTTGATCCGCTCGACATGATTGGGGGCCTTGTCCGGGCGCAGCTGGACGCGCACGCGCCCGCCGGTCGACAGCTCCAGCACCTAGATATTGTCCGGGGTGGCGGCCGGCACTTCGGGCGGGGCGGCGGGGGCCGCTTCCGCAGCGGTGGCGGGCCGGTCCGCCTTGGCACAGGCGGTCGCGAACAGCGCGCCGAGCAGGGCGAACAGGGCGGCAATCAAACGCATGTCTGGCTCCGATCGGAAAGCGGGTCTGGCGACGCCCTGCCGGGGGCGAACCGCCGGGGTCGACGCGCGCTGAATAGGGCTAGCTGCCCCGGCGGCCAAGCCTTTCGACGCGGGCTGCGACTTCGCCGGCCACGCGCGGCGGCACGAACCGGGTGATGTCGCCGCCATAAAGCGCGATTTCCTTCACCAGCCGCGACGCAATCGGCTGCAGCGAGACATCGGCCATCAGGAACACCGTCTCGATACGGTGATTGAGCTGCTGGTTCATCCCCGCCATCTGATATTCATATTCGAAATCGGCGACCGCGCGCAGCCCGCGCACGATGATGCCCGCGCCCTGCCGCTCGGCAAACTCCATCAGCAGCGAATCGAAGCTGACGACATCGATCGCCCCGTCGACATCGGCAGTTTCGCGGCGCACCATCGCCATCCGCTCGTCCACGCTGAACATCGGCGATTTGGACGGGTTGGTGGTGACGCCGATCACCAGCCGGTCGACCAGCTTCGCCCCGCGCCGGATGATGTCCATATGCCCGAGCGTGATCGGATCGAACGTGCCCGGATAGACGCCGATGCGCACGCTCACCGGTCCCGCGCGATCGTGTAGCGGGCCAGCGCGCGCAGCAGATCGGCCTTGTCGCCGAACGCGCTCAGATGCGCGATCGCCTGTTCGACCAGCATTTCGGCCTGGGCGCGGGCCTGTTCGCGGCCGAGATGGCCGATAAACGTCGCCTTGCCGGCGGCGGCATCCTTGCCGACCGCCTTGCCCGCCGCCTCAGCCGAGCCTTCGGCGTCGATCAGGTCGTCGGCGATCTGGAACGCCAGCCCCAGATTGCGGGCATAGCCGCGCAGGCCCGTGCGCCCTTCCGGCGGCACGCGGCCGAGGATCGCCCCCGCTTCCAGCGAGACCGAGATCAGCGCCCCGGTCTTGAGCTGCTGCAGGCGGGTGACGGTCGGCAGATCGAACAGCGCCTGTTCGGCGGCCAGATCCATCATCTGCCCGCCGGCCATGCCCGACGGGCCGCTCGCCCGCGCCAGTTCAAGGCAAAGCTCGGCGCGCACGAACGGATCGGCATGGGTCCGCTCATCGGCCAGCAGCTCGAACGCCAGCGCATGCAGCGAATCGCCAGCCAGGATCGCGGTCGCCTCGCCGAACGCCTTGTGGACGGTCGGCTTGCCGCGGCGCAGATCGTCATCGTCCATCGCCGGCAGATCGTCATGGATCAGCGAATAGACATGGATGCATTCGATCGCCGTGCCGACGCGCAGCGCCGCCTGCCGGTCGACCAGAAACAGGTCGGCGGCCGCGCACACCAGCAGCGGCCGCAGCCGCTTGCCGCCGCCGATCGCGGCGTGGCGCATCGCTTCGTAAAGCGGGCGGCGCGGATCTTCGGGCAGGGGCAGCAGCAGGTCGAACTGATTATCGATGTCGGTGGCGATGCGTTGCATCGCGGCGGTCAGGCTGGTCGCGGCGATGCCGTGCATGATCTCCCCCAAAGCTACTGGCAAATTATCTGGTCAGGCGTCGAATGGCTGCGTGCCGGCGGGCTGTCCGTCGGGGCCGAGGGTGATCTTCTCGATCCGCGCCTGGGCGGCGGCCAGCCGCGCCTCGCACTGGGCGCGCAGCCGGTCGCCCTCGGCATAAAGCGAGATCGATTCGTCCAGTGGCACGTCGCCGCGCTCCAGCCGGCCGACAATCGCCTCCAGCCGCTTCAGCGCGTCCTCGAACGACAGGGAGTCCAGTTCGGCATGTTCCGTCATGCCGCCAGCTATGGGCGAGCGCGGGGCTGCCGGTCAACGGGCGAGTCGGGGTGCGGGGCGCGGGGCCGGCGCGCTGCGTTCATGGTATCCCGCCCAGTGTCCCATCCCGTCACGGCATCTGGGCGGGCAGATAGCTGTCATCGACATAGTCGCTGAACCGGGTGATGCTCGAATCGAACTTCAGCCTGACCTTGCCGGTCGCGCCGTGGCGCTGCTTGGCGATGATCAGCTCGGCGCGCTGGAACGCGTCCTGCATGTCCTGCTGCCACTGGCGGTAGGATTCGTCGATCTTGGGATCGCTGCTGTCGGCCTTGGGCTCGCGCGCGGCGACGTAATATTCCTCGCGGAACACGAACAGCACGATGTCGGCGTCCTGCTCGATCGAGCCGGATTCGCGCAGGTCCGACAGCTGCGGGCGCTTGTCCTCGCGCTGTTCGACCGCGCGGCTCAGCTGCGACAGCGCCATCACCGGGACATGCAGTTCCTTGGCGAGCGTTTTGAGCCCGCGGCTGATCTCGGAGATTTCCTGGACGCGATTGTCGCCGCCGCCGCGCGACGATCCGGTCAGCAGCTGGAGATAGTCGACGATGATCAGGCCGATGCCATGCTTGCGCTGCATCCGCCGCGCGCGGGTGCGCAGCGCGGCGATGGTCAGGCCCGGCGTGTCGTCGATATAAAGCGGCAGCTCCTCCAGCTCGGCGGCGGCGCGGGCGAATTTGTTGAACTCGTCGCGGCTCAGCTCGCCCTTGCGGATCTTGGAGCCGACCACCCCCGACTGTTCGGCAAGGATGCGGGTCGCCAGCTGGTCGGCCGACATTTCGAGGCTGAAAAAGGCGACGCGCGCGCCCAGCGACTTTTCGGGCGGAATGCCGTCGGCGACATCGCGCATCCAGCGCTGCGCGGCGTTGAAGGCGATGTTGGTGGCAAGCGACGTCTTGCCCATGCCCGGACGCCCGGCAAGGATCAGCAGGTCGGAGCGTTGCAGGCCGCCGGTGCGGGCGTTGACATCGGCCAGCCCGGTGGTGACGCCCGAAATATGCCCGCCCGAGTTCTGCGCCCGCTCGGCCAGCTCGACCGCCATCCGCGTCGCCTGGACGAAGCTTTTGGTGCCGCCGCCCTCGCCGCCCTGTTCGGCGACGCGGTAGAGCGCGGTCTCGGCATCCTCGACCAGCCCCTTGGGGTCGATCGCATCCGAGGTGTCGAGCGCCTTTTCGACCATCTCGCGCCCGACGCCGATCAGCTCGCGCAGCAGCGCCAGATCATAGACCTGCTGGGCAAAGTCGCGCGCGCCGATCAGCGCCGCGCCATTGCCGGTCAGCTGCGCCAGATAGGCCGGGCCGCCCAGTTCGCGCATCGCCTCGTCGGCATCGAACATCGGCTTCAGCGTCACCGGATTGGCGACCATGTTGCGGTCGACCAGCCGCAGGATCGCGTCATAGATGCGGCCGTGCAGCTGCTCGAAGAAATGTTCGGGCTTGAGCTTGAGCTGGACGTCCTCGACCAGCCGGTTGTCGATCATCAGCGCGCCGAGCAGCGCGGCCTCGGCCTCGACATTGCGCGGCAGGCTGGGCGGCTGGCCCTCGGCGGGGGGGAGGAGACGAAGCGGTTCGGCCATGGTGATTCCGGTCTGATGCGGGTGCCGCGCGGCCGGTTTCGCCGCTTCAATGGGCGAAAAAGGGCCGGCGGTGTGTCGGTGCCAGTTTCGCGCGTCTGGCCCCGCGCCTCAAGCCAGCAAGTCTGTGGATGATTTTGTGGGCAAATCTGCGCCGCCGCGCCGTCCGCCCGATTCCCGTTGAGCGCGCCGCGGTTCGCCCCTAAACCGGGATGAATGGGCGATCCGCGCATCATCGCTGTCGAACTGGACGAGCACACGATCCTGTGGCGCAGCGCCGATGTCGAGCAGGAACGGCGCATCGCCATCTTCGATCTGCTCGAGGGCAATCATTTCGCGCCGCAGCGCCCGGCCGCCGACGGCTATGCCGGTCCCTACCGGATCCGGCTGCGGGTCGAGGAAGGGCGGCTGGCGATCGACATGTTCCGCGCCGATGCCACGCATCTGGAAACGCTGGTGCTGGGGCTTGCCCGGTTCAGGCGGCCGATCAAGGATTATTTTGCGATCTGCGACAGCTATTACCAGGCGATCCGCCAGGCCTCGCCGCAGCAGATCGAAACCATCGACATGGCCCGCCGGGCGATCCACAACGACGCCGCGCAGCTGCTCGTCGAACGGCTGGAGGGCAAGATCACCGTCGATTTCGACACTGCCCGCCGGCTGTTCACGCTGATCTGCGTGCTCCACATCAAGGGATGAGATGAACGACCTGATCGACGCCGCCCGCGCCGCCGCGGCCTTTGCCCATGCGCCCTATTCCCGCTTCGGCGTCGGCGCGGCGCTTCGCCTCGCCGATGGCCGGATCATCACCGGCAGCAACATGGAAAATGCCAGCTATGGCCTGTCGCTGTGCGCCGAGACGGTGGCGCTCGCCCGCGCGAACTGCGAAGGCCATCTGGCCGATGTCGTCGAGGTGGCGGTGATCGGCGGCGCGCTCGGCCCCGACGGGCGGATCAGCGGCACCGCCCCGGTCACGCCGTGCGGGCGCTGCCGCCAGATGCTCAACGAGGCCGCCCAGCTCGGCCGGCGCGACCTGATGATCCACTGCGCGGCGGCGGAGGGCGGTCAGGTGATCAGCCTGACCCTGTCGGCGCTTTTGCCCCATGCGTTCGGCCCCGCCGATCTCGGGCTGTAACGGAGCGACGCCATGGCCATTCTTTCCGACCGCTGGATCCGCGAACAGGCGCTGTCGCAGCGCATGATCGAGCCGTTCGTCGAGGCGCAACGCCGCGACGGCTGCATCAGCTATGGCCTGTCCAGCTATGGCTATGACGCGCGCGTCGCCGACGAGTTCAAGATCTTCACCAATGTCGACAATGCGGTCGTCGATCCCAAGGATTTTGCCGCCAACAGCTTTGTCGACCGCAAGACCGATGTCTGCATCATCCCGCCCAACAGCTTCGCGCTTGCGCGCACGGTCGAATATTTCCGCGTGCCGCGCGACGTGCTCGTCATCTGCCTCGGCAAATCGACCTATGCGCGCTGCGGCATCATCGTGAACGTGACCCCGCTCGAACCGGGCTGGGAAGGCCATGTGACGCTGGAGTTTTCCAACACCACGCCGCTGCCTGCCAAAATCTACGCCAATGAGGGCGCGTGCCAGTTCCTGTTCCTCAAGGGCAATGAGCCGTGCGAGGTCAGCTATGCCGACCGGGCGGGCAAATATATGGGCCAGCGCGGGGTCACGCTGCCCCGGCTGTGACCGGTATTTGTTTGTTGGGAAGAACAGCGCCGGGATTTGTTTGATCGCGGCACCGGGTGTTTGTGATTG
>DBAW01000217.1:5683-18542 GCA_002291855.1 Sphingomonas sp. UBA1000 | reverse complement strand
CGACGCTGCTGCGCCGCGCCGGGGGCACGCGGGTCGCGCTCGGCTGGGACGGGCGCGACAGCTCGCCGATGCTGGCCGAGGCGCTGGCGCGCGGGCTGACCGACAGCGGCTGCGCAGTGGTGCGGGTCGGGCTGGGCGCGACGCCGATGCTCTATTTCGCCGAAGCGGTGCTCGACGTCGATGGCGGCATCCAGATCACCGGCAGCCATAATCCGCCAAGCTATAACGGCTTCAAGATGGTGTTCCAGCACCGGCCTTTCTTCGGGGCGGACATTCAGGAAATCGGCCGGCTGGCCGCCGCCGGGGACTGGCTGGGTGCGGACGGCCCGGCCGACGTCAGCGATATCGAGATCCTCGACCGCTATGTCGCGCGGCTGGTGCAGGGCTTTGCCGGCGGCGCGTTCCGCATCGGCTGGGACGCCGGCAATGGCGCAGCCGGCCCGGCGCTCGAAAAGCTGGTCAGGCTGCTGCCCGGTGAGCATCACCTGCTCTACACCGATGTCGATCCGGCCTTTCCCAACCATCATCCCGATCCGACCGAGGAAAAGAATCTGGCCGATCTGAAGCGGCTGGTGGCCGACAAGGGGCTGGATTTCGGCATCGCCTTTGACGGCGATGGCGACCGCATCGGCGCGATCGATGGCGAAGGCCAGGTGGTGTGGGGCGACCAGCTGCTCGCCGTGCTTGCAGAGGCGGTACTCGCCGATCTGCCCGGGGCGACGGTGATCGCCGATGTGAAGGCCAGCCAGGCGCTTTATGACCGCATCGCCGAACTGGGCGGCACGCCGCTGATGTGGAAGACCGGCCACAGCCTGATCAAGTCGAAGATGAAGGAAACCGGCGCGCCGCTGGCCGGGGAGATGAGCGGGCATATCTTCTTTGCCCATGATTATTACGGGTTCGACGACGCGCTCTATGCCGCGGTGCGGCTGATCGGCGCGCTGACGCGGGCGGGCCGCTCGCTCGCCGATCTGCGCCGCGCGATGCCGCAGATGATCAACACGCCCGAAATGCGCTTCCAGGTCGATGAAACGCGCAAATTCGCCGTTGTCGATGAAGTGCTGGCGCGGCTGGAAAGCGAAGGCGCGACCGTCGACCGCACCGATGGCGCGCGCGTGACCACCGCCGATGGCTGGTGGCTGCTGCGCGCGTCGAACACTCAGGACGTGCTCGTCGCCCGTGCCGAAGGCCGGTCGGAGGCAGGGCTGGACCGGCTGGTCGCGCAGATCGACGATCAGCTTGGCCGGTCGGGCATCGTGCGCGGGCCGCAGGCCGGGCACTGACGCATCCGCGCGCCGGGCGGAACCGCCCGGCGGCTCGGAAAATGCGTCAAACCAAAGACCTGGAGCGCCCTAGCCGGCGAGCGGGATCAGCACCTCGTTGCGGCGCATTGCCGCCGCGACGAACGGGCTGTTGTAGAATGCATATTCGGCCGCCCCGCCGGACAGGCCGCGCGCCGCCAGCCAGGCGCGCAGATCGGCCTCGCGCCGGGTGAGCGCGGCATCATCGACACGGCCGTTGAAGCGGATCGCCGCCACCCGCCGCGCCGGGACATCGGCAATGTCGACCCCGGCGGCCGGGGCAGGCAAAGTGTCGCGGCGATAGCCGGCGGGCATGATGAAGCGCGTGCGCCAGCGGCCGGGTGCTGCGGCATCGTGGAGCACGGGCGCGGTCATCGCGATCTTCTCGCCCTCGCGCGACTTGGCGAAGATGTAGCGGGCGAGCTTGCGAAAGCCGCGATCAAGGCTCGATTTGCGGTCGCCCGGGTCTTCGGACTGGGCGACCAGCAGCGCCGGATAGTCGCGGATCTCGATCGCCCCGGCGCGTTCGACCACCCTGTAGCCGGGCTGCGCCGCCCGCGCCTCGCGCCGCGCATAGAGATAGGCGCTCGCCGCCACCGCCGCGACGCCGCCGATTGCCAGCCACCGTCCCCATTTCGCCATCAGTCGTCCTCGTCCTCATAGCCGCGAATGTCGAGCGCGCGCGCCCTGATCTGGCGGGTGGCGCACCAATGGACAAGCGCATCCTCGCGGCCATGCGTCACCCACACTTCGCGCGGCGCGATTTCAAGGATGGTCGCGCACAGCTCGTTCCAGTCGGCATGGTCGGACACGATCAGCGGCAGCTCGACATTGCGCTGGCGGGCGCGCTGGCGGATGCGCATCCAGCCCGATGCCATCGCCGTCAGCGGATCGGGCAGGCGACGGCTCCAGCGGTCGTTGAGCGCGGCGGGCGGGCAGAGCACGATATGCCCGGCCATGTCGGCGCGCGCCGCCCCCGCAACCGGGCGCAGCTCGCCCAGCGCGACGCCGTGGGCGGCATAAAGCGCGCACAGCCGCTCCATCGCGCCGTGCAGATAGATCGGCGCATGATGGTCGCGCAGCCTGAGTTCGGCGATGATCCGCTGCGCCTTGCCAAGCGCATAGGCGCCGAGCAGCACCGCCCGGTCGGGATTGGCATGGACGGCGGCGAGCAGCCGGTCGATCTCGTCGCCGGTATCGGGATGGACGAACACCGGCAGGCCGAACGTCGCCTCGGTCACGAACACGTCGCAGGCAACGGGTTCGAACGGCAGGCAGGTGGGATCGGCGCGGCGCTTGTAATCGCCCGACACGACGATGCGTTCGCCGCGATGGTCGAGCACGATCTGCGCCGAGCCGAGCACATGGCCGGCGGGCACGAAGCGGATGGCGACATCGCCCAGCGTCAGCGCCGCGCCATGATCGACCGGCACCGCCTGTTGCGGCCCGTAGCGCGCGTCCATGATCGCCAGCGTCGCCGGCGTCGCCCAGACACAGCCATGGCCGCCGCGCGCATGATCGGCATGGCCATGGGTGACGAGCGCGCGCGGCTTGGGCCGCGACGGATCGATCCATGCATCTGCGGCGGGGATGTAGATGCCCTCGGCGCGCGGCTCGATCCAGTCGCCGAGGCGCGCCATGGCGTGGCTCAGCCGGCCGTGCGCGCCCCGCCCCGGGCAGCGAGCGCCGCCCCGGCCAGCGCCGCCGCCAGCCGCGCGGCATAGCCCGGCAGGATTTCGGCCCAGGGCGCAAGCGCGATATTGCCCAGCCCGGCGAGCAGCGCGATGTCGATCGCGAAGAAGAACAGCGCCACCAGCGCCCCGCCAAACAGCGCCGTGCGCCGGTCGCGGCCGCGCCCGATCCACCAGCCGAGCAGCACCATGATCGGCACGCCGGTCGTCAGCGCAATGGTCGGCGCGGCGGCGTTGGCATAATCGACATAGGCCTGCTGCCCCTGCCCCGGCGCGACCGCCAGCGCATAGACAAGCACCCAGACGACGCTGGCAACAACGCCCAGCACGACGGCGAGAATGGCAAGCCCGAAGGCGCGCGGCGCAATCTGTCCCATGGCTTCAGGCCATTAATCCCCCGCCGCGCGGATCGCAAACCGTTATCGCCGCCCCCCGATCGCCGCGCCCGATGGCAGCCAGAGATCGTGGCCGGGGGTTGCGCGCCGCGCCCCGGCGCTTCACTGGACAAGCCATGGCCGACACGGGTGCCGCCACCCCGCCCTCCCCGCATCCGCGCCTGCCGGCCCGGATCGCCGACTGGTTCGCCGCGCGCGGCTGGGTGCCGCGCCGCCACCAGCTCGACATGCTCGACGCGGCGGCGGCGGGCCGCCACGCGCTGCTCGTCGCGCAGACCGGGGCGGGCAAGACGCTTGCCGGTTTCCTGCCGACGCTCGTCGATCTGGCCGAGGATCCCGGCGATGGGCTGCACACGCTTTATGTCTCGCCGCTCAAGGCGCTGGCGGTCGATGTGCGGCGCAACCTGATGACGCCGATTGCCGAAATGGGCCTGAACATCAGCGTCGAAACGCGCAGCGGCGACACGCCATCGGACCGCAAGGCCCGCCAGCGCGCCCGCCCGCCGCACATCCTGCTGACGACGCCCGAGTCGCTGAGCCTGTTGCTGTCCTATCCCGACAGCGCGGCGCTGCTGGCGACCGTCAGGCGGGTGGTGATCGACGAGGTTCATGCCTTTGCCAGCGGCAAGCGCGGCGATCTGCTGGCGCTGTCGCTCGCCCGGCTGCAGGCGCTGGCCCCGGCGCTGCGCCGCACCGCCCTGTCGGCAACCGTCGCCGATCCCGATGCCTATCGCGCCTGGCTGGCACCTTATGGCGACATCGATTCGGTCGCGCTGGTGAACGGCGATCCGGGTGCGCCGCCAGACATCCGGATCGTCATTCCCGATGACCGCATTCCCTGGGCCGGGCATAGCGGCAGTTATGCGGCGCGGCAGGTGATGGCCGAAATCGCGCGGCGGCGCACGACCATCGTGTTCTGCAACACGCGCAGCCTGGCCGAGCTGATCTTTCAGGATCTGTGGACGCTCAACGACGCGCAGCTGCCGATCGGCATCCATCATGGCAGCCTGTCGGTCGAGGCGCGGCGCAAGGTGGAAGAGGCGATGGCCGCCGGGCGGCTGCGCGCGCTCGTCGCCACCGCCTCGCTCGATCTGGGCGTCGACTGGGGCGATGTCGACTGCGTGATCCAGATGGGCGCGCCCAAGGGATCATCGCGGCTGTTGCAGCGCGTCGGGCGCGCCAATCACCGGCTCGATCAGGCGTCGGAGGCGCTAATCGTCCCCGGCAACCGCTTCGAATATCTGGAGGCGCGCGCGGCGGTCGATGCGGTGGGCGAGGCCACGCTCGATCAGGAACAGTTCCGGCCGGGCGCGCTCGACGTGCTCGCCCAGCACATCATGGCCTGCGCCGCTGCCGCGCCGTTCGACGAGGCGGCGCTGCTCGACGAGGTGCGCGCCGCCCTGCCCTATTCGGCGCTGACCGCCGAGCTGTTCGCGCAGGTGATCGGCTTCGTCGCCTCGGGCGGCTATGCGCTCAAAAGCTATGACCGGTTCCGCCGGCTGGCCCGCGATGCCGATGGGCGCTGGCGCGTCAGCCATCCGGCCTTTGTCACCCAGCACCGGTTGAATGCGGGCATCATCGTCGAGGCAGCGATGCTGAACGTCCGCTTCCGCAACGGCCGCAGCCTCGGGCGGATCGAGGAATCCTTCGCCGCGACTTTGGGGCCGGGGGACACATTCTTCTTTGCCGGGCTGACGCTGGAGGTCGAGCGGGTGGAGGCCGAGGATGTGGTGGTGCGCGCCACCAGCCGCCCGGCGCGGGTGCCGACCTATGGCGGCGCGCGCATGCCGATTTCCAGCCATCTGGCCGACCGGGTGCGCGCCTTTCTCGCCGATCCTGCGCAATGGGCGCGCTTTCCCGCCGATGTGCGCGAATGGCTGGACATGCAGGCCCGCCGCTCGCGCCTGCCCCGCCCCGGCGAGCTGCTGGTCGAAACCTTCCCGCGCGAGGGGCGGCACCACCTCGTCGCCTATACGTTTGAAGGCTGGAACGCCAACCAGTCGCTCGGCATGCTGCTGACGCGGCGGATGGACAGTCTCGAGCTGCAACCGCTCGGCTTCGTCGCCAGCGACTATGCGCTGGCAACGACCAGCCTTGCCCCGATCAGCGATCCCGCCGCGCTGTTTTCGCCCGACATATTGGAACATGAATTCGTCGAATGGGCGCAGCAAAGCTCGCTGCTCAAGCGCGCGTTCCGCGAGGTCGCGGTGATCGGCGGGCTGGTCGAGCGCCAGCATCCCGGCAAGCGCAAGACCGGACGGCAGGTCAGTTTTTCGACCGACCTGATCTATGACGTGCTCACCCGCTATGAACCCGATCACCTGCTGCTCAAGGCGGCATGGGACGATGCCCGCGCGCGGATGACCGATCTCGGGCGGCTGGCGTCGCTGCTCGAACGCGCCGGGCCGACGATGCTGCACATGGATCTGGAGCGGGTCAGCCCGCTGGCGGTGCCGGTGCTGGTGCTCATCGGGCGCGAGCGCGTCGCCGCGCGCGGGGTCGACGATCAGCTGCTGATCGAGGCCGAGGCGCTGGCGGCCGAGGCGATGCGCGCCGATTGACGCGGTGCCGATCCGCCCGTGCAGACCGCGCGCGGGCGGCGCTGGCGAAGGGCGCGCGAACCGGGCAATATGGCGGGCGGAGAAGGATCACCACCATGCCGACCGCTTTTGCCCCGCTGCTCGCCGCCCTTGCGCTGATGCCGGCCGCCGCGACCCCGCCCGATCTCGCCCCCGCTGCCGCCGCGCCAGCCGCGCAGCCGGCCGATGACGCCCCCGGCGACCCGCTGGCGACGCTCGATCTGGGCGCGGACCGGGCGGCGCGGATGACGGTGCCGGTGGCGATCGGCGGCCTGACCGACATTCCCTTTGTCGTCGACACCGGGGCCGAGCGGACGGTGGTGTCGCGCCAGCTGGCGGAGCGGCTGCAACTGGCCCCCGGCCCGGTGCGCCGGCTGGTCACGGTCACCGGCACCGATCAGGTGCGCACGGTGATCGTGCCGCAGCTCGAGGTGTCGGGCACCGCCATCGCCCCGATCGAGGCCCCGGCGCTCGAGGCGGTGCACATCGGCGCAGCCGGGCTGCTTGGCCTCGACAGCCTGCAGGCACGGCGGCTGGTGCTCGATTTCAAGGCGGGGCGGATGACCGTGTCGGCGGCGCGCAAGCGCGAGGAACGGCGCGACGATGACATGATCGTCGTGCGCGCCAAAAGCCGGTTCGGCCAGCTGATCCTCGTCGATTCGAGCATCGAGGGGCAGCGCATCCAGGTGATCGTCGACACCGGCGCTGAAACCAGCATCGGCAATCTCGCGCTGCTGCGCCGGCTGGGCAATCGCCACCGCGCCGGGCCGCTGCTCCCGGTCGCGCTGACCAGCGTGACCGGCGACACGATCAGCGCGCAGTTCGCGCATATCCGCCAGATCCGTATCGGCGGGCTGACGCTCAACAACCTGCCGGTCGCCTTTACCGATGCCGAGCCGTTCCGACGCTTCGGCCTTGCCGACCGGCCGGCGATGCTGCTCGGCATGGATGCGCTCAGGCTGTTCTCGCGCGTGTCGGTGGATTTCGCCAACAAGCAGGTGCGGTTCGTGCGCGGCGGCTCGTCGGCGGTGCCGGCGCGCACCGAACTGGCGGCGCGCTGACCATGGCCCGGCCGGCATCTGCGGCGCCGACACCTGCCGCACTGAAATGGCCCGCTCTGGCGTTTGCCGCGCTGGCGCTCGCCGCATGTGCGGCGGCAGACCAGCCGGCCACCGCACCGTCGCCGGCCGCCCCCGCCAATGATGCGCGCACGCTGCACATGGGCCTGCTCGCGCTCGACACCCATCTCGATACGCCGGTCCATCTCGGCCGGCCCGGCTGGCGGATCGGCGACCGGCATGATTATGCGGGCGACCTCAGTCAGGTCGATCTGCCGCGCATGGCCGAAGGCGGGCTGGATGGCGGGTTTTTCGTCATCTACACCGAACAGGGGCCGCTCGACGCCGCCGGCTATGCCCGCGCCGCCGATCATGCCCGCACGCGGCTGCGCCAGATCCGCGCGATGGTGGATGGCAGCGGCGGGCGCATGGCGCTGGCGACCAGCGCGGCGGAGATCGAACGGCTCGCCGCGCGCGGGCGGATCATCGTGCTGCAATCGATCGAGAACAGCTATCCGCTCGGCGACAGCGTCGCCAGGCTGGCCGATTTCCACCGTGCCGGCGTGCGGCTGGCCGGGCCGGTGCACAATGGCGACAACCAGTTTGCCGATGCGGCAAGCGGCGGGCGCGGCAGCCATCAAGGGCTGAGCGCGCTCGGCCGGCAATGGGTGGCCGAGATGAACCGGCTGGGCATGGTGATCGACGCCAGCCATGCCTCGGATGCCGCGTTCGACCAGATGCTGGCCTTGTCGCGCGCGCCGATCATCCTGTCCCATTCCGGCCCGCGCGCGGTGTTCGATCATCCGCGCAACCTTGACGATCAGCGGCTGAAGGCGCTGGCGGCGCGCGGCGGCGTCGTGTTCGTCAACAGCATCTTCCTCGCGCCGGTGGACCGCAGCCCGGCGCGGCAGGCGCTGTGGGCGAAGCGCGAGGCGATGGACCGTGTCGACCCGGCGGCGCAGCGCGCAGTGGCGGCCGAATGGGCGGCGCTCGACCGGGTGCAGCCCTATAATCCGGCGACGTTCGACCAGTTCATGGCCAGCCTGCTGCACTGTCTGAAGCTGCTTGGTCCCGACCATGTCGGCATCGGCGCGGACTGGGATGGCGGCGGCGGCGTGACCGGCATGATCGACGTCGCCGCCCTGCCCCGGATCACCGCCGCGCTGCGCGCCGCCGGCTATTCGGACGCCGACATCAGGAAAGTGTGGAGCGGCAACCTGCTGCGCGTGCTGCGCGCGGCGGAAAAGGCGGCGGGCTGAGCGCGGTTTTCGCGCGTTGCTGTTGCGCACCTGATGGCGCGGTCGCGGCACCGGCCCGCTCCCCCATCCGGCCTCCCAGCGCCAGCATCATGTGGGAGGCCGGGTGGGGGAGCGGGCCGGTGCCGTCCGTGCGGCGAAAGCCGCACCACAAACACCATGGGCCGGTGCCGCCCGTGCGGCGAAAGCCGCGACGAAGATAAGCCGGGATCAGATATCTCCCCGTTTGCATGACCGGGCAAAGCCGTTAGGGCTTGGGCCATGGTTCGCTTTTCGTTCGCCGGGCATCAGCTGGCCGCGCTTCCCGAAGGGGCGCTGTTCTGGCCGGCACGCCGGGCGCTGCTGGTCGCCGATCTGCATCTGGAAAAGGCAAGCTGGTTCGCCCGCACCGGCCAGATGCTGCCGCCCTATGATTCGCAGGCAACGCTCGACGGGCTCACCGCCCTTGCCGGGCAGACCGGGGCGCAGGAAATCTGGTGTCTGGGCGACAGTTTCCACGATCAGGACGGCGGCGCGCGACTGCCCGAGCGTGCGCGTGCGCTGATCGAGGCGCTGGCGGCGTCGACCCGGCTGGTCTGGATCACCGGCAATCACGACCCCGCCCCGACGGTTGCGGACGCGCGCCCGCTGCCCGGCACGATGCGCGATGAAGCGGTGGTCGACGGGCTGGTGCTGCGCCATGAGGCCGATCCCGCCGATCCGCGGCCCGAGATTTCAGGGCATTTCCACCCCAAGCTCCGCGTCCGCGTGCGCGGGCGGCAGGTGGCGCGGCGCTGTTTCGTGCGCAGCGCGGGCAAGCTGATCCTGCCCGCTTTCGGCGCACTGACCGGCGGGCTGGATGCCGATCATCCGGAAATCCGCCGCGCCGCCGGCGATGGTGCCGAGGCGCTGGTCGCGCTCAGCAACCGGCTGCTCCGCTTCCCGATCGCCGCCTGAGAGCGCGCGCCGGGGCCGCGACCAAGGCTCAGCCGCGCAGCAGCGCCGGGAAAGTCCGCGCCAGCGCCCTGACCTTGGGCACGTCGTGCGCGCGGATATAGGGATGGTCGGGGTGCCGGGCCATGAAGTCCTGATGATAGGCCTCGGCCGGGTAGAAGTGCCCGGTTTCGATGCGGGTCGCCAGCGGACGGGCAAATACCCGCGCCGCATCGAGCTGGGCGATATAGGCGCGCGCCACCCGGGCCTGCGCGGCATCGGCGGGGAAGATCGCGGAGCGATAGCTTGGCCCGACATCGGGTCCCTGCCGGTCGATCTGGGTCGGGTCATGCGCCACGGCGAAAAACACGCGCAGCAGCGTCGCGTAGCTGATCCGGCGCGGATCATAGACGATGCGCACCGCCTCGGCATGGCGGCTGCGCTGGGCCGAGACGATGTCGTAACGCGCATCGCCCGCCGATCCGCCGGCATAGCCCGAATCGACCGACTCGACGCCCGCCAGCCGTTCGAACACCGCCTCGACGCCCCAGAAACATCCGCCCGCCAGCACCGCCGTCGCGCGCGATCCGGCGGCGGGAACATCGGTCCGCGCCGGCGGCACCGCGACCGTCGCCGCACCGCCAAGCGCCAGAGCGGCGATCAGCGCGGCGATCGGCGCGGCGGGCCGGATCACGGCCTCGCCTGCGCCATCACCGATGCGCCGGCCTGCCCCGCTGCCGGGCGGGCGGCGATTTCGGCCTCATCGGGCGCAAACGCCCGGTCGGTCGCCTGCCAGCCGAGCAGCAGCACCGCCCCGAGGGCGAAGCCGCCCAGAAACTGGCGGAGCAGGGCGGAGCGGAAAAAGGACATCGGCTTTCTCTGTCGGGGCCGGGGGGCGTTCGGGGGAACGGCCCGGCGATGATCGAAGTTACGGTTCGGGATCGCAAATGGATGCTGGCCGCGCGATGAACCAGAGCGCGGGTGATGCAGATTTTCGATCAGCCCGCCTGAGCGGGCCGATCAGCCAGCCAATCGGCCTGTGGGAGCGTGCCGGCTCAGCGCAGCGCGGCGCACGCCTCCTGAATGCGGGTGCAGGCATCGCGCAGCACCGCATCCGAGGTCGCGTAGCTGACGCGGAATGCCGGCGACAGGCCGAACGCCGCGCCCGACACGGCGGCGACGCGGGCATGATCGAGGAAATAATCGATCAGATCGTCATCGGTCGCGATCCGCCGTCCCTCCGGCGTCGCCTTGCCGATCAGGCCGCTTGCATCCGGATAGACATAGAATGCGCCTTCGGGCGTCGGGCAGGACAGGCCGGGCGCGGCGTTGAGCATCGCCACCACCATGTCGCGTCGGGCGCGGAACGCCGCCTGCCGCTCGGCCAGAAAATCCTGCGGGCCGGTGAGCGCCGCGACCGCCGCCGCCTGCGCGATCGAACAGGGGTTGGACGTCGATTGCGACTGGAGCTTGCCCATCGCCTTGATGATCCAGTCCGGCCCGGCGGCATAGCCGATCCGCCAGCCGGTCATCGCATAGGCCTTGGAACAGCCATTGACGGTCAGGATGCGGTCCTGAAGGTCCGGGCAGAGCTGGGCGAGCGTCGCGAACGGAAAATCGGCGTAGAAAATATGTTCATACATGTCGTCGGTCATGACGAGGACATGCGGATGGCGGCGGACGACCTCGCCCAGCGCCTGCAGCTCGGCCGCGCTATAGGCCGCGCCGCTGGGGTTGGACGGCGAGTTGATCAGCACCCAGCGCGTGCGCGGCGTGATCGCGGCATCAAGCTGTTCGGGGGTGATCTTGTATCCCTGATCGGCCCCGGCGGCGATGAACACCGGCGTTGCCCCGGCATAAGCGACGATGTCGGGATAGCTGACCCAATAGGGCGCGGGGATCACCACTTCGTCGCCCGCATCGCAGGTGGCGACGATGGCGTTGAAGATGGTGTGCTTGCCGCCCACATTCACGCTCACCTGGCCGGGGGTGAAGGTCAGCCCGTTGTCGCGGGCGAATTTGGCGATGATCGCAGCCTTCAGCTCGGGCGTGCCGTCGACATTGGTGTATTTGGTCTGGCCGCCGCGAATGGCGGCGATGGCCGCGTCCTTGACGAAATCGGGGGTGTCGAAATCGGGTTCGCCCGCCGACAGGCCGATCACGTCAATGCCCTGCCGCTTCAGGTCGCCGACACGCTGGGTCATGGCCAGCGTCGCGGACGGCTGGATACGGTCGAGCGCGGCGGACAGGCGGGTCACGGACGGGGCGGGCATGGGCACTCCTTTGCGGGCAGGCCCGCCGGGCTATAGCCGACGCAGCCGCGCCCGCAACAGTCCGCGCAGTGCATTGCCGATCAGGAATCCGTCGCCCAGATCCGCCGGCACCAGATCGGCCTCGCGCGCGCGGCCTTCGGCGATCAGCTCGGCGCGCAGCACGCCGGGCAGCAGCCCGCGCGACAGCGGCGGGGTCAGCAACGTCCCGTCGCGCTCGACGAACAGGTTGGTGAAGCTGCCTTCGGTCAGAAATCCCTCGGCATCGACGAACGCGACCTCGAACGTCCCGGCGGCGCGACGCGGATCATCGTAAAAGGCGCGGTCGCTGGTCTTGTGCACGCGGCGCAGATCGGCGCGCGGCAGCGTCATGTCGGCAAGCGCGACCTCGACCGGGCCGGGCGGGACCGGCGGCATCGCCCGCACCTCGACCGCAAGGCTGCCGCCCGCCGACGCGAGCAGCCGCACCCGCGCGGGCGCGCGCAGCCGGAATGTCGCCGCCTGCAACTCGTTGCGCGCGGCATGGCGGTTGAACGCAAAGCCCAGCGCCGCCGCACTCGCCTTCAGCCGCGCCAGATGCGCCTCCAGCCGCAACAGCCCGTCCTCAGGGTCAAAAGCGATCGTCTCGATCAGGTCAAAACCGGCGTCAGACGCCACAAAGGCTCCTTTGGACAGGCATTCGCGCCATTCATCGGCGGGATCGGAGTCCGCGACAATCCCCGATCCCATCGCCAGCAGCGCCCGATCCGCACCGGGCGTCGTCACCAGGGTGCGGATGGCGACGTTGAACGCCGCCCCGCCATCCGGATCGATGCGCCCGACCGCGCCGGTATAAACGCCGCGCGGGGCCTGCTCCAGCGCGGCGATCACCTCCATCGCGCGGATCTTGGGCGCGCCGGTGATCGATCCGCACGGAAACAGCGCCGCCAGCGCGTCGATCGCGTCGCAGCCGGGGCGGATGCGGGCGGTGACCGTCGACACCATCTGCTGGACGGTCGGATACGCCTCGACCCGGAACAGCTCGGGCACCGCGACGCTGCCGGGAACGGCGATCCGGGCAAGGTCGTTGCGCAGCAGATCGACGATCATCAGATTTTCGGCGCGCTGCTTGGGATCGCCGGCGAGCAGCGCCGGGTCGCTGCCGGGCGGGGCGGTGCCCTTCATCGGCCGCGCGGTCAGCACGCCGCCGTCAAGCGTGAAGAACAGCTCGGGCGACAGCGACAGGATGACATGCTCGCCAGTAAAGACCAGCGCGCCATGCGCGGCCCCGGCGCGGCGGCGCAGCCCGGCGTAAAGCGCGAGCACATCTCCCGTCCAGCGCGCCGCCGCCGGAAAGCTGATATTGGCCTGATAGATGTCGCCGGCGCGGATCGCCGCCTGCGCCGCCGCGACGCGGG
>DBAW01000217.1:0-5262 GCA_002291855.1 Sphingomonas sp. UBA1000 | reverse complement strand
GGTTCGGGCGGGCCGAACAGCCCGAACCACAGCATCGGCGGCGCGCCCGCCACGCCGTTTGCGCCGGGCAAGCCGGTCAGGCGCGGCTCGAACGCCGCGCCGGCTTCATAGCCGATGAACCCGGCGGCATGGTGGCCGCGCAGCGCGGCGAGCGCCGCCGGCACATCGGCCGCCCGGTCGGCGCGCACCACCGCCTGCGGATCGCGGTAGAGCAGCGCCGTGCCGGTGCGGGCATTGTCGAGGAGGATAAACGGGGTCACGCCGCCGCCCTCATGCCGCCTGGCCCGGCAGATGCAAGCCCGGGCTGCCCCGCGCCGCGCCGACGCCGGCCGTCTTGCCGCCCCCATCCCTCTTGCCGCAACCGCCGCGCCGCGCCACATGGCCGGGCATGACCATGCCTCCCCCCCCGCACACGCCCCCTCTCAGGGCCATGATCGTGCCGGTGACGCCGTTGCAGCAGAACTGCACGCTGTTCTGGTGCACACGCACCAATCGCGGCGCGCTGGTCGATCCGGGCGGCGATCTGCCCAAGCTCAAGGACGCGGTGCGGCAGGCGGGGTGCGAGATCGAAAAGATCCTCATCACCCATGGCCATATCGATCATTGCGGTCAGGCCGGGATGCTGGCCGCCGAGCTTGGCGTGCCGATCGAAGGCCCGCATGAGGATGACCGGTTCTGGATCGCGCAGCTGGAGGATGACGGCCGCCGCTATGGCATTGACGGCCGCGTGTTCGAGCCGGACCGCTGGCTGGTCGATGGCGACGAGGTGACGGTCGGCGAGCTGCGGCTGGGCGTGCGCCACTGCCCGGGCCACACGCCCGGCCATGTCGTCTTCCATCACGCGCCCTCGCGGCTGGCGATTGTCGGCGATGTGCTGTTTCAGGGATCGATCGGGCGCACCGATTTCCCGCGCGGCAATCATGCCGATCTGATCGCCGCGATCACCACCCGGCTGTGGCCGATGGGCGATGACACGCATTTCGTGCCCGGCCACGGCCCGATGTCGACCTTTGGCCATGAACGCCAGACCAATCCGTTCGTCGCCGACCGGGTGCTGGCCGGCTGACGGCCGGCACCCGGTTTCGCGAATGCTTGAGAGCAGCCGATCCGACGCCATCGGATCGGCCGCTCCGCGCGTCTGATTTACCGCATTTTCCGAGCCGCCGGGTGTTCCACCCGGCTCGAAAATGCTTCAGCCCAGATCGGCGGTCACAAACTCGGCGCAGCGTTCGCCGATCATCACCGTCGGCGCGTTGGTGTTGCCGCTGACGATACGCGGCATCACCGAGGCGTCGGCGATGTAGAGCCCGTCGAGCCCGCGCACCTTCAGCCGCGGATCGACGACCGCATCGGCATCGCTGCCCATGCGCGCGGTGCCGACCGGATGATAGACGGTGTCGGCGCGGTTGCGGATGATCTCGATCAGCCGCGCATCATCCTCGATCCCCGCCGTGTGGCGGTCGCGCCCGCCATGCCGGGCAAGCGGCGGCGCTTCGAGAATGCGGCGCATCAGCTTGGTGCCGCGCAGCAGCACCTGCGTATCGCGGTCGTCCGACAGGAAGCGAGGATCGATGACCGGCGCGGCGCGCGGATCGGGGCTGCCCAGCCGCACCGTGCCCCGGCTTTCGGGGCGCAGCACGCAGACATGGCAGGAAAAGCCATGCGCCTTCACCCGCGTGCGGCCATGATCTTCCAGCACCGCCGGCACGAAATGGAACTGCACATCGGGCACCGCGACATCGGGGCTGGTGCGGGCAAAGCCGCCGGCCTCGGCATAGGGGGTGGTCAGCCGCCCGGTGCGGTGGCGCAGCCATTCGACAATCGCGCCGATCTGCTTGACCGCGCCGCGCGCCGATCCGCCCAGAAACTCATAGCCATCGGTTTCATAGCCCGAGACATAATCGATATGGTCCTGCAGGTCCGCGCCCACGGCGGCGCGGTCGAGCACCACCGGAATGCCCTGTTCGCGCAGATGCTCGGCCGGCCCGATGCCCGACAGCATCAGCGTCTGCGGCGTGCCGAACGCGCCGGCCGACAGGATGACGGCACCGCGCGCGACCAGCGTTTCGCTCCGCCCGCCGCGCCGGATGGTGACCATGCGGGCGCGGCCATTCTCGACCCCGATCTTTTCGACGAGCGCGCCGGTCTTGACCGCCAGCCGCCCGGCCGCGACCTCCGGCTCGACATAGCCGCGCGCGACCGACCAGCGTTCGCCGCGATATTGCGTCACCTGATACAGGCCAACGCCTTCGAACTGCGCGCCGTTGAAATCGTCGCTGCGCGGCAGCTGCAGCGACGCGCCCGCCTCGACGAAATCAAGGCTGCCGGGGTGCGGCCAGTTCTGGTCCGACACCTTGAGCGGCCCGTCGCCGCCATGATGGGCATCGGCCCCGCGCACATTGCCTTCGGCGCGGCGGAAATAGGGCAGCACCTCGTCATGGCTCCACCCGGTCGCGCCCAGTTCGGCCCAGCGGTCATAATCCCAGGCGCAGCCGCGGATATAGATCATCGCGTTGATCGCGCTCGACCCGCCCAGCCCCTTGCCGCGCGGCTGATAGCCGCGCCGGCCGTTCAGCCCCGGCTGCGGCACGGTTTCGAACCGCCAGTTGGTGTTTTTGGGCAGGAAAGGCAGCATCCCCGGCGCGCGCACCCGCCAGCTGGTGTTGGTGCCCCCGGCCTCGATCAGGCAGACCCGGTATCGCCCCCCGGACGCCAGCCGGCCGGCGACGGCGCTGCCGCCCGATCCGCCGCCGACGACGATGATGTCATACTCTTCCACGCCACTCTCCTCTGTTCTTTTTCTCTGATTGTCTCGCTGGTGTCGCGGCTGCCGTCATGGCTCCAGCCCGGCGGGCCGAACGCATAGAGCAGGCGTGCCCGCCAGCCCGGCGCGCGCGCCACATCGCGGGCAATGCCCACCCATTCGTGAAAGGCCGCCCAGATCAGGTTGAACCGCCCCAGATTCTTGACCAGCCCGTAGCGCGGCGGAAGATCGTCGCGCTCGGGGGTGAAGGTGCCGAACATCCGGTCCCAGATGATAAACACCCCGGCATAATTGCGGTCGAGATAGGCGGCATTGGTCGCGTGATGGACGCGGTGGTGCGACGGCGTGTTCATCACCGCCTCGAACCAGCGCGGCATCCGGCCGACCATCTCGGTATGGATCCAGAACTGGTAGATCAGGTTCAGCCCGGCGCAGAAGAACACCATCTCCGGCGGAAAGCCGATCAGGAACAGCGGCAGCCGGAAGATGAAGGCGAGGCTGATGAACCCCGTCCAGGTCTGCCGCAGCGCCGTCGACAGATTATAATGCTGGCTCGAATGATGGATGACATGGCTGGCCCAGAACCAGCGCACCCGGTGGGCCGAGCGGTGAAAGACATAATAGGCCAGATCGTCGAGCAGGAAGCACAGGATCCACGCCCACCAGACAAAGCCGATGTCGCGCAGCGCGAAACCGTGCACGGCGACCGCAAGGCTGTAGACCAGCCCGGCGCTGAGCGCCCCGGCAATCGTCGAGCCGAAACCGAGCATCAGCGAGGTGAATGTGTCGCGCGGGCAGTAACGGCGGCGGTCGCGCGCGCGGGCGACCAGCATTTCGGCAAGAATCAGCAGGATGAAGCCCGGCACCGCATATTGGACGGGATCGGGCAGCTCAGCCATCAAGGCTCTCCGCCACGAACTGCGCGCCGTGGCGGCGCACGCGCAGCGCCCGGCCGTCAATGCCCGTCACCAGCGCCCCCGCGCGATCGGCATCGAGCACGGCCCGATCGGCGATGAACCCCGGCTGTTCGGCCTCGGCAATCGCACAGGCCTCCGCCGCGTCGGCGAGCACTGCGCCCCCCAGCCCCAGCGCCCGGGCGATGAAGGCGAGCATCAGCACCCCCGCCAGCGATCCGGCCATCAGCGCGATGTTCATGGCCGGCCGTTCATCGCCCGGCGCCGAGCGCCTCGATCATCGCCTGGATCGGCCGCAGATCGTAACCGGCGGCAGCCGCCTTTTCGACCAGGGTCGCCGGATCGTCGCCCATCCGCGCGCGGGCAAGCGCCCACAGGAAGCAGGAGCGCGTCCCCGACCGGCAATAAGCGAGCACCGGGCCGCGCGCCGCCGACAGCGCCTCGACCATCGCGTCGATCTGCGCATGGCTGAACCCGGCATGGGTGACGGGAATGGCGCGATAGCCAAGCCCGACCACGCGGGCCGCGCTTTCGACCTCGACCGAGGCGGGCTGGCCCGCTTCCTCATCGTCCGGGCGGTTGTTGATGATGAGCGCGAATCCCTGCTCCGACAGCGGAAGCAATTCGGACGGCCAGATCTGCGGCGCCACGGCCATATGTTCGTCGAGACGGTGGATCATGCCGGAACTGTAACCGGATTTACCCCGTTGTGAATAAGCGATTTCGCGGACCGGGGCGATGATCCCGCCGGATAGGAAAACGGCCCCGCATGTCGCCATGCGAGGCCGTTCCCAGCTTTCAGACCCCGGTCAGGCGTAGGCGATGCGCGAGCGCCGGATGCGCAGCGCGCCGCCGGCCGCGGCAAAGCCGGCGATCATCAGCGCCCAGCTTTCCGGTTCCGGCACGGCGGCGATGTTGCCCGGGCCGCGGATCTCGGCCGAATAGGCCCCGGCGTTACCATTGTCGAACCCGGTCACGACCAGGAAATAGGTGGTGCCCGCCGTGAGGTTGGTGGTGAAGCCCGACACGCCGATGAACGGATTGTCGTCATTGCCGACGATGATGTTAGCAAACGGCGTCAGCGGATTGAAGGCGTTGGCATAAAGGAAAGTGTAATTGTCCCAGCCGCCGGTCGCGGTCGTCTGGAACGAATAGGCACCGTTCGCATCGACCGCGAACTGGTGGAAGCGATAATTGACGGCGGTGCCGACAGTGGATGCCGGCGGCGTCGGCGGATTGCCCTGCACCGGCCGGTTCCAGAGCGGCCCGCCGCTGGTGTTGCCGGTGAACACGATGGTGCCGGCCGATGCGGCCGAGGCGGAGACGGTGGCAAGAGCGGCCGCCAACAGCAGACTGGTCTTCATGATCGCACCCCTTCTGAATGAACTCCCCCGAGCCACCAGAGGTTCATCTTCTGTTAACCAAGAGTCAAGCGCGGCCAGCGTCCGAGTGCGGGACGGATGCGCGCGGTGCAGGCACGGACGGGCAAGTGCCGGGCGGGTGGCTGGGTGGGTGGGTGGCTGGGCGGGTGTCGGCCGGCCCCTCAGCCCGACAGATGTTCGGCAATCGCGCGCAGGAATGCCG
>DBAW01000185.1 GCA_002291855.1 Sphingomonas sp. UBA1000 | reverse complement strand
GCGGGCCGGTGCCGCGACAGCAAATACGCCCGGTGCCGCCCCCGCGCCGTAAGGCGCGACACAAACAACCGCACCGCAAATACCCCGCGTCACCTCAGCATTCGACGACGTTGACGGCCAGCCCGCCCAGCGCGGTTTCCTTATATTTGTGGCTCATATCGGCGCCGGTGCGGCGCATCGTTTCGATCACCTGATCCAGGCTGACGCGGTGGGTGCCGTCGCCGAGCAGCGCCAGCCGCGAGGCCTCGATCGCCTTGATCGCGCCCACGGCATTGCGTTCGATGCACGGCACCTGCACCAGCCCGCCGACCGGATCGCAGGTCAGGCCCAGATTATGCTCCATGCCGATTTCGGCGGCGTTTTCGATCTGCGCATTGGTGCCGCCCAGCGCCGCAGTCAGCCCGGCGGCGGCCATTGAACAGGCAACCCCCACTTCGCCCTGACAGCCGACCTCGGCCCCGGAGATCGAGGCATTTTCCTTGAACAGCGACCCGATGGCCGCCGCGGTCAGCAGGAAACGGTCCGCGCCCTCGTCGTTCGCGCCGGGCACGAACCGTTCATAATAGCGCAGCACCGCCGGCACGATCCCGGCGGCCCCGTTGGTCGGCGCGGTGACGACGCGCCCGCCCGCGGCATTTTCCTCGTTGACGGCGAGCGCCCACAGATTGACCCAGTCGATGACGCTCAGCGGGTCCGACAGGGCGCGTTCCTGCCGCGCGACCAGCCGGGCATGGATGTCGGGCGCGCGCCGCCTGACCTTCAGCCCGCCCGGCAGGATGCCGCTCTGCGTGATCCCCCGGTCGATACAGGCCGCCATGGTCTGGCGGATCGCCGCCAGCCGCGCGCGCACCTGATCGAGGGGCAGTCGCGCGGTCTCGTTGGCCAGCGCCAGCCCGGCAATGTCCAGCCCCGCCGCCTCGGCACGGGCGAGCAATTCGGCCCCGGAATGAAAGGGGTGGGGCACATCGGCGAGCATTGCCGGCGGCGCGTTGCCCGCAACCTCGGCCTCGGACACGATCGCGCCGCCGCCGACCGAATACCAGATACCCGCGCGCAGCTCCGCCCCCTCGGCATCGAACACCGCAAAGCGCATGCCGTTGGAATGGAAGGACAGGCGCTCGCGCATGTGAAACACCAGATCGCGCGCCTCGTCGAAGCGGATGTCATGCACCCCGCCCAGGTTCAGCCGCCGGCTGGCGCGCACTTCGCCGATGATGCGGTCGGCGGCATCGGGGCACAGGCTGTCGGGACGCAGCCCCGACAGGCCGAGCAGCACCGCCCGGTCGCTGGCATGGCCCTTGCCGGTCAGCGCGAGCGAGCCGAACAGTTCGGCCGTCGCGCGGGCGACGCGCGGCAGTAGCCCGTCCTGCGCCAGCCGGTCGACAAAGACGGCGGCTGCCGACATCGGCCCCATTGTGTGCGATGAAGACGGGCCGACGCCGATCTTGAACAGGTCAAACACGCTGTGCGGCACCGCCCGCATCCCCTTTCGTTTCTGGTCTGGCGTTTGTCCGGACAGGCGTTGTGGCGCGTATCACGGCATCGGCCCGGATAACCCTTTCCGCCGGCCCTATTCGCTTTGGGACCTGAGAAAAAGTCAGTTTTCCGCAGCGTCCGCCTGCTCGGCTGGCCGTTCACCCAGCCGCTCGACCAGCATCGCCGCAAACTGGCTGAGCGTATCGTCGCGCGCGCCCATCACGACGATCCGGTCGCCGGGCCGGGCGAGGGCGACCAGCCGGTCGGCCACGTCGGCGCGGGCGGGCACATGTTCGGCGGTGCGCCCGGCCGCCTGCACCCCGGTGACGATGGCCGCGCTGCCGATGCTGCGGTCGACCGTGCCGCCGAAATAGACCGGGTCGGACAGGATCAGCACATCATCGGGCGCGAGCCGTTCGCCCAGCATCGTCACCAGCGCATCGCCCATCACGCGCAGCGGGCCATAGCCATGCGGCTGGAAGAAGATCAGCAGCCGCCCGGGAAAGGCATGAAGCGCGGCAAGCGTGGCGGCGATCTTGTCGGGATTATGCCCGAAATCGTCATAGACGGCGATGCCGCGCGCGGTGCCGACCCGTTCCAGCCGGCGCTTCAACCCGGCAAAATCGCCCAGCGCCGCCGCCGCCTGACCCAGCGGCACGCCCAGCGCGACCGCAGCCCCGATGGCCGCCAGCGCATTGGCGGCATTGTGCCGCCCGGCCAGCCGCAGATGCACCTCGGCATGGTCGCCGCCCGACCGTTCGGTGACGTGGAACGACACGCCCTCGGGCCGTTCGATGACTTCATGGCCGATCAGCTGCGCCGGCCTGTCAAAGGCGAAGGTCAGCAGCCGGTCCTGATGCAGCTCGGCCGCCAGCGCCGCGACCTCGGGATGGTCGAGATTGACCACCGCCGTCGCCGCCTTGCCGATGAAATCGCCGAACAGCGCGCGCAGCTCGTCCATGTCCTTATGGTCGAGCGAGACGTTGCCGAGCACCGCGACCGAGGGATCGAACAGCGCGATCGATCCGTCGCTTTCGTCGACCTCGCTCACGAACAGCGCCGGATCGCCGACCAGAGCGCTGGCAAAGGGCGCGTTCGGGGTGACGAAGTTCTTCATCACCGCGCCGTTCATCACCGTCGGCCGCCGCCCCGCCCGGTCGAGGATCCAGCCGATCATCCCCGTCACCGTCGATTTGCCGCTGGTGCCGCCGACCGCGACCCGTGCTCCTGCCTGGTTGAACAGCTCGGCCAGCAGGCCGGCGCGGCTGATCCGCGCACAGCCCAGCTGCCGCGCTGCCGCGACATCGGGCACGCTGTCTTCAATCGCCGCCGAGGCGACGAGGATCTGCGCCGCATCGGTCAGCCCGCTGCCGTCCTGCGCGAACAGATCGATGCCAAGGCCGCGCAGATAGGCGAATTTGGGCGCGGTGCGGCCCTGATCGAGCGCCCGGTCGGACCCGGCGACGCGGTGGCCCAGCGCGCGGACAATGGCGGCGAGCGGCAACATGCCGCTGCCGCCGATCCCGCAGAAGAAATAGGATTTGGCAGCCATGACCGGAGCGCTATCACCGCTTTTGCCCGGCCAGACAAGCATGGGCACGGGACAGGCGCGGCTGGCGGAGACGAGACGGGATGGGCGGCGGGCGAATGAGGATCGGCATCACGGCCCCAAGCTGCCGGATCGACGATGCGATCCATGACCGCGTCACCGCCTTTGCCGCGCGGCATCATCCGGGGATCGAGCTGGTCTGGCACCCGCAATGCTGGCTGTCGCACGGCCATTTCGCCGGGCCGGATGATGCGCGCGCGGCGGCGCTGATCGACATGGCCAATGATCCGGCAATCGACGCGCTGTGGTTCGCGCGCGGCGGCTATGGCGCGGTGCGGATCGTCGACCGGGTGATGGCGGCGCTGGGGCCGGCGGCGCGGGCCAAGGCGTATATGGGCTATTCGGATGCCGGCACGCTGCTCGGCGCGCTCTATGCCGCCGGGATCGGCCGCGTCGCTCATGGCCCGATGCCCGCCGACATCCGCCGCGACGGTGGCGAGGCGGCAGTCGGCCGTGCGCTCGACTGGCTGGCCGGGGGCAATGCGGGTGTCGAGCCGGCCGATGACGGCCATCCGCGCGCGGCGTTCAACATCTGCATCCTCGCGCATCTCGCCGGCACGCGCCATCTGCCCGATCTGGCCGGCCATGTGCTGATGATCGAGGAGGTGGGCGAATATCTCTACCGCACCGACCGCGATCTGGCGCAGATTGCCGCCGCGCTGCCGGGCCTGGCCGGGATCAGGCTGGGGCGGCTGAGCGACGTGCCCGACAACGATCCCGATTTCGGGATGGACGGCCCGGCGCTGGTGCGTGACTGGTGCGCGCGTTCGGGCATTCCGTTGCTGGGAACCGCCGATATCGGCCATGATGCGGCCAATCGCGTCGTGCCGTTCGGCCGGTTTGTCGCGCCCCCGCAGTTCGCCGCGCTTGCCCCCACCGGCTGAACCATTATCTGGGCGTTATGCCGCGTTCGACCCGATCCGATGACTGGGGCTTTCCTCGCTGGCGCAGCTATGGCTCCGAACGCGGGGCGGCGCGGGTGCGGCTGTGCGACCGCGAGGGCTGTGACCGGCCCGGCGACTGCCCGGCGCCCAAGGCCCCGAACAGCCCGGAACGCTGGTATTTCTGCGTCGATCACGCTGCCGAATATAATCGCAACTGGAATTATTTCGAAGGGCTGGGGGCGGAGGAAGCCGCCGCCCGTGCCGAGGGCGAGGCGCGCGGCGCCGCTGGCTATGCGCGTTCGGCCCATTACAGCTGGG
>DBAW01000181.1 GCA_002291855.1 Sphingomonas sp. UBA1000 | reverse complement strand
CGCGGTGCCGCGCCTTCAGGCCCCCGGCACGCCGGTTGAGACGCTTATGGCCGGTGTCGACCGGCTGGTGCAGCAGGCGGCGCGCGGCACCGATGCGGCGGCGACGCTGGTGGCGGCGGGAACGGGCGGGCGCGGCGCGCTCACCATCGACACCGCCGAGGCACGGGCCGGGTCCGCGCGGCTGACCCTGGCCGGGGGTGAGGGGGTGCGGCTGGTGTGGCCGGGGCTGAAGGTGCAGACCGATGGCGCGATCGACCTGACCGCGCCCGGCCTGCCGCCGGTCAGCGCCCGGCTGGTGCAGCGCGCGCCGGGCGCGGCGGTGGCGGGCTGGATCCGGATCGCGCCTTATGCGACGCGCGATGCCAGTGTCGCCATCGCGCCGGTGCGGCTTGCCGGCGGCCGGTTCAGCACCCGCGTGACGATGACCGGGCCGATCCCCGGCGGGCGGATCGACGGGCTGGCATTCGATCTGGGCGGGCGGATCGCCGCCGCGCCGATGCTCAATCCCGGCTGCACGGAGATCGGCTTTGCGCGCGCGGCAATCGGCGATGTCAGGCTCGACCCCGCCCGCGCCCGGCTGTGCGCCACCGGGCGGTCGCTGCTCGACGGCGCGGCGGTGCGCGATCTGGCGCTGACCGGCCGGTCGGGCGATGCGCCGCTGCGGCTGGCCGCCACGCGGCTGACGGTCGATCGCGCCGGATTCGCCGCCGACGGCCTGTCGGCGCGGCTCGGCAGCGGCGATGCGGCGAGCCTGATCGATGTCGAGCGGCTGGCGGGCCGGTTCGCGGCCGCCGGTCCCGGCGGGCGGTTTGCCGGCCTGTCCGGGCGGATCGGCACGGTGCCGCTGGCGCTGTCCGGGGGGGCGGGGAGCTGGCGGCTGGCGGGCGGGGTGCTGACCGTCAATGCCGGCGCGCGGGTTGCCGACCGGGCCGCGGCCGCCCGGTTCGAGCCGCTGGCCGTGCCCGATCTGGCGCTCAGGCTGGCGGACGGTGTGGTCAGCGCCGGCGGGACGCTGCGTCATCCCGCCACCGGCACGGCGGTTGCCACGGTCGCCATCGACCATGATCTGGCGCGCGGGCGGGGGGCGGCGGATCTGCGTGTCGCCGGGCTGCGTTTCGGGCGCGATCTCCAGCCCGAGGCGCTGACCCCGCTCACCCTTGGCGTCGTCGCCTCGGTCGACGGCGTGATCGACGGCACGGCGCGCATCGGCTGGGCGGGCGGCACCGTCACGAGCAGCGGGGTGTTCGATTATGATGCCGCGTCGCTTGCCGCCGCGTTCGGCCCGGTCACCGGCCTCAAAGGTCGCATCCGCTTCACCGATCTGCTGGGTCTGGTCAGCGCGCCCGATCAGCGCGCGACCATCGCCAGCGTCAATCCGGGCGTGCTCGTTGAAAATGGCGATGTCGTCTACAGCCTGTTGCCCGGCCGGCAGGTCGCGCTCGGCAGCGCGACATGGCCGCTGGCCGGCGGGCGCATTTCGATCCGGCCGACCGTATGGAATTTCGCGGCCGAGCAGGCGCGCGAGATGACCGTCGATTTCGACGGCATCGATGCCGCGCAGTTCATCGGCCGGCTGGAGGTGCGCAACCTCGATGCGACCGGCATTTTCGACGGCGTGGTGCCGATGGTGTTCGACCGCGATGGCGGGCGCATCGTCGGCGGGATGCTGCGCGCGCGGCCGCCGGGCGGGCGCATCGCCTATGTCGGCGATGTGTCCAAGGCCGATCTCGGCATCTGGGGCGACATCGCCTTCGATGCGCTGCAATCGATCAGCTATCGCGATCTGACCATCGCGCTCGACGGCGCGGTGGACGGCGAGATGATCAGCCAGATCCGCTTCGAAGGCGTCAGCCGCGGCACCATCGCGCCGGTCGCGACCGGGCTGATCGCGCGGCTGGGCGGCCAGCTTGCGGCGCAGGTCCAGCGGCTGCCGTTCCGCTTCAACATCCGCGTGGCGGCACCGTTTCGCGGCCTGATGTCGAGCGCGCGCAGCTTTTACGACCCCGGCCTGCTGCTCCGTGACCAGCTGCCGGCAGGCGTGGCGCCGGTCGACGCGCCCGTTCAGGCCAGGGTCAGGCCCGAGCGGCGATGACGCAGGGAATGTTGACCGTGAGGCGAGGGGATGCGACGCAAGGGGCGATGCGTGGTCCCGTCCTTCTTCTCGCTTTGGTCGGAACGGCCGGATGTGTGCAGGTCAATGCACCCGACCGGCCGATCGAGATCAACCTCAACGTCAACATCAAGCAGGAGGTGCTCGTCCGGCTGCAGCGCGATGCGCAGGAGCTGATCGAGCAGAATTCGGAGCTGTTTCCGCAATGACAAGGCTTGCCCTGATCCCGTTCGCGCTGCTGATCGCAGCCCCGGCCGCCGCCCAGATGGCAGGGGTGACGGCGGCGCTCGACTCCGGTGCGGTTGGTGAGCGTGCCGATGGCTATCTGGGCGTGCGCAGCGCGGTCGATGCCAGCGTCCGCCAGCAGGTCGACCAGATCAACATCAAGCGGCGCGCCCTCTATACGCAAAAGGCCGCCGAACGCGGCGTGTCGGTTGAGGAGATTGCGGCGGCGACCGGGTGCCAGACGCTCAAGCGGGTCGCGCCCGGCCATGCCTATTCGCTCGACGGCACCAACTGGCGCGTGCGCGCGGCCGGTGAGCCGCCGCCGCGCGGCCTGAACTGTCCTGAGTGAAGCGCCCGGACTGAACCGCGCCCCGCGATGACGACCGTGCCCGGCGGGCGCGGCCTGTCACATGCCAGACATGTTGACACCCCTCGACTCCCTTCCTAAACGGGCCGCGCCTTGGCGGGGTCGCTCGCCGTCGCGCATTTTGGCTCGCCAGATATGGTCGCAAGGCCGTGGCACGGGGAGACTTTGGCATGGCGGAGAACGAACCCGGCCTGGAGCCTCTGCCTGAAGACCGGCGGCTGGATGCGCTTGATGCGCGCCTGCGCCGTGCTCGCGGGGAAGAGGTGGACAGGACCGGCACGGCCGAGCGCGGTGAGGGGGACGGCTATCGTCTCGGCAACCGCGTGCTCGCCGAGCTGGTCGGGGGTATGGTCGGGGGTTCGCTGATCGGGTGGGTGCTTGACCGCCTGTTCGGCACGACACCCTGGCTCCTGCTCGGCTTGCTGTTCCTCGGGACGGTGAGTGCGTTCAGGAACATCATCCGGATTTCGAAGAAGCGCTCGGGGCAGTGACCTTCGGGCGCTTTGGTTAAATGGGAATGGCTGTGGCGACCGAAAAGGCAGGCACGATCGATCCGATGCACCAGTTTGAGGTGCAGACGATTGCCGACATGTTCACGCTGGGCGGCCAGAAAATCGCCTTCACCAACAGTGCGGCGTTCATGATCGCCGCGCTGATCGGGCTGTGGGCGTTCATGCTGCTGGGCATGAAGCGCGAGCTGGTGCCGGGGCGCGGGCAGATGATGGTCGAAGCGTTTGTCGGGTTCATCGACAAGCTGCTGGCGCAGAA
>DBAW01000149.1:1783-2789 GCA_002291855.1 Sphingomonas sp. UBA1000 | reverse complement strand
GACGAGCCCATCGCGAACTGGTCCATGTTGAGCTTGCCGAGCATCCCCGCCCCGGCCGCGAACAGATTGGCGGTGACGGTCGATTCATAGGTCGGGGTGAACCCGTCCAGAATCCGGCTGGCGGCGGTCGTCTGCGTGCCGGCCGTGCAGAACAGGTCCTTGATGCCCAGCGGCACGCCCGACAGCGGCTTGAGCGTGCCGGCGGCACGGTCGCGGTCCGCCTGCTCGGCGGCGGCAAGGGCGTGATCGGGCGTTTCGGTGATGAACGCGTTGAGCGGGCGCGCGGCGGCGACGGCGGCGTTGAACGCCTCGGCCACTTCGCGGGCGGAAAAGGCACCGTCGCGCACCCCGTCGCGCAGCGCGGCGACGGTCAGGTCATTGAGCGCGGTCATTATTCGATCACCTTGGGAACGGCGAAAAAGCCATGTTCGGCCTGGGGCGCATTGGCCATCAGCTGGTCGCGGATATTGCCGTCGGTCACCCCGTCCTCGCGCAGGCGCAGCTGGTTGGGGATGACAGCCGTCATCGGATCGACCCCGGCGGTGTCGACCTCGCCCAGCTGCTCGATCCAGCCGAGGATGTTGTTGAGTTCGCTCACCATGGCATCGGCATCGGCATCGCTGATGGCGATGCGGGCGAGCCCGGCGATCTTGCGGACGGTCGTGGCGTCTACGGACATGCTCTGCGGCTAGCAGCCGCGCCGCCCGCCATCAAGCCGCCCCGTCAACAAGCGGCACCGTCAAAAGGACGGCCACCGGCGCGTGGGCCAGGCGCATGGCGCGCGCAGCGACGGCGCAAAGCCCCTTGACCCGGCGGGCGGGTTGCGGCCTAGCGCGCCGACACGCCCGTCGGAGCCGCGCCATGGACCGCAAGTTTCTCTATGTCGTTGCCGGTCTGGTGCTGCTCGTGCTGGCAGCCGCGCTCACCTATGCGCTGGCCGGGGAAAAGCTGATCCGCTGGGCGCTGGTGCCGCGCGTGCCCTTTGCCGCCGCGCCGCCCGCGCCGG
>DBAW01000149.1:0-1419 GCA_002291855.1 Sphingomonas sp. UBA1000 | reverse complement strand
TATGCGCAGGATCCGCGGCTCTGGCATTCGCGCCCCGGGGCCGGGCGCGCCGATCCCGCGCTGTGGACCCCGGCGGGCGTGGCGGCGGCGGGCACCCCCGCAGCGGCGCTGTTCTACATCCACCCGACCTCGTTTTTCGGGCGCGACCGCTGGAACGCGCCAATCGGCGATGCCGAGGCCGATCAGCGCGCGGCGCTGTTCATTCGCGGGCAGGCCAGCGCGTTCAACGGCGTCGCCGCCATCTGGGCGCCGCGTTACCGGCAGGCGACGTTCGGGGCGTTCCTGACCGATGCCGGCGCGGCGGGGCAGGCGCTCGACCTTGCCTATGGCGATGTGCGCGCGGCGTTCGACGCATTTCTGGCCGCGCAGCCGGCGGACCGGCCGATCATCCTCGCCGGGCACAGCCAGGGCGCGCTGCATCTGATGCGGCTGCTGAAAGAGAGGGTGGCGGGAACGCCGCTCGCCGGGCGGATCGTTGCTGCCTATGTCGTCGGCTGGCCGGTGTCGCTGACCGCCGATCTGCCCGCGCTCGGCCTGCCGGCCTGCGCGCGGCCCGACCAGACACGCTGTGTGCTGTCCTGGCTCAGCTATGCCGAGCCGGCCGATCCGCAGACGGTGCTGGCCGCGTTCGATGCCGGCATCGGGCTGGCCGGGCAGGCGCGGCGAGGCAGTGCGCTGCTCTGCACCAACCCGCTGACCGGCCAGCCGGGCGGCAGCGCCCCGGCGGCGGCCAATCTGGGCACGCTGTTTCCGGCCGACGATCTGATGACGGCGACGATGCGGCCGGGCGCAATCCCCGCGCGCTGCGCCGGGCGCGGCATTTTGCTGATCGGGCCGCCGCCCGAACTGCCGGCCTATGTGCTGCCGGGGAACAATTACCATGTGTTCGATTACAGCCTGTTCTGGGCCAATGTCCGCGCCGATGCCGCCCGCCGGCTGGCGACGGTGACGCGATGATCACGACCGCGACCGCCGCGTTCCGTGACGCGCTGCCCATGGGGGGGCGGCTGATGGGGCTGGATGTCGGCACGCGCACCATCGGCATTGCGCTGTGCGATGCCGGCTGGTCGATCGCCAGCCCGGCCGAGCTGCTGCGCCGCACGCGCTTTGCCGCCGACAAGGCGGCGCTCGACCGGCTGATCGCCGCGCAGGCGGTCAAGGGTCTGGTGATCGGCCTGCCGCTCAACCTTGACGGCAGCGACAGCCCGCGCACCCAGTCGGTCCGCGCCTTTGCCCGCAACATGGACGTGACGGCCCTCCCCATCCTGCTGTGGGACGAACGCTGGTCGACCCAGGCGGTGACGCGCACCCTGCTCGACGCCGATGCCAGCCGCGCCCGCCGGGCCGAGCTGGTCGACAAGATGGCCGCCGCCTATATCCTGCAAGGCGCGATCGACGCGCTCGCCATGGGCTGACGCG
>DBAW01000188.1 GCA_002291855.1 Sphingomonas sp. UBA1000 | reverse complement strand
CCCGGCGCGATGTCGGTGGTCAGCGGCCCGAGCGTGTAGAAAGGCGCTTCGCCGCACGCTTCCAGCTGCTTGTCCATGTTGGCTTTGACCTTGTGCATCGGCACATGGCCCGGCCCCTCGATCATCACCTGGCAGTCATGCGCCCAGGCGCGCTTGGTCAGCTCGCCCAGCGTGTAAAGCTCGGCGAACTGCGCCTCGTCATTGGCATCGGCGATCGATCCCGGCCGCAGCCCGTCGCCCAGCGAGAAGCTGACGTCATAGGCCTTCATGATCTCGCAAATCTCGTCGAACCGCTCATAGAGGAAGGATTCGCGGTGATGGGCGAGGCACCATTTGGCCATGATCGAGCCGCCGCGCGACACGATCCCGGTCACGCGCTTCGCGGTCATCGGGATATAGGGCAGCCGCACCCCGGCATGGATGGTGAAATAATCGACGCCCTGTTCGGCCTGTTCGATCAGCGTGTCGCGGAAAATCTCCCAGGTCAGATCCTCGGCGATGCCGCCGACCTTTTCCAGCGCCTGATAGATCGGCACCGTGCCGATCGGCACCGGGGCGTTGCGCAGGATCCATTCGCGCGTGTCGTGGATGTTGCGCCCGGTCGACAGGTCCATGACGGTGTCGGCGCCCCAGCGGATCGCCCACACCATCTTGTCGACCTCGCTCGCCACGTCCGATGCGACGGCGGAATTGCCGATATTGGCGTTGATCTTGACCAGGAAATTGCGCCCGATCGCCATCGGCTCGATTTCGGGATGGTTGATGTTGGCCGGGATGATCGCCCGCCCGCGCGCCACTTCGTCGCGGACGAATTCGGGGGTCACGAAATCGGGGATGGCGGCACCGAAATCCTCGCCGTCGCGCGCCAGCTGTTCCTTCAGCCGCGCCCGGCCGAGATTTTCGCGCTCGGCGACATATTCCATTTCGGGCGTGATGATGCCGCGCCGGGCATAATGCATCTGGGTGACATTCTGCCCCGGCCGCGCGCGCAGCACCTGCTTGCGGACATGGGGGAAGGGGGCGACGCCGCCCGACCGGTCGGGGCCAAGCTGGCCATTGTCCTCGGGCCGCACCTCGCGCTGCGGCACCTCCTCGACATCGCCGCGCCCGCGGATCCAGTCGCGCCGCAGCTCGGGCAGGCCGGCCATGATGTCGATGCGCGCATCGGGATCGGTATAGGGGCCGGAGGTGTCATAGACGCGCAGCGGCGGCTCGCCCGACGACGGTTCCAGCACGATCTCGCGCATCGCGACCTTGAGCGGGCCGACATGGATCTTGCGGCTGCCCCGGATGGGGCCGGTCGTGACCTTCAGCTCGGTGCGGGCGGGAATGTCAGCCATGATGCGCTCTTTCGTCCTCGAAAAACGGGGAAGGACGGAGCGGCTGGCGCCTGTGCGGCACCCGGTCACTCCCTCCCTCCGCCGGTGTCAGCCGGATCAGGTTCAGCGGGTCGCGGGCTCGTGCCCGCCTCTCAAACGCCGGTGCAGCGTTCCCCCGGGGATGCCCCATGCTTAGGGGCTTTGCGTGCAATATGCCAGTGGGGTCCGGCCCCGCGCGCCGGGTGCGGGGCCGGAACCGGTCAGAAGCTGTAGGCGATGCCCAGTGCCGCCGCAAAGGTGTTGGGATTGCCCGCCACCCGCACCACCGGGCTGTCGGCGAAATCGCCGAGCACGCGGGCATAGCTCGCCTGGCCGAACACCGACCAGCCCTTGAGCAGCGTGCCGGTCAGCGCATGGCTGACGCCAACACCGATGTTCACATCCTTGAGGCCGCCGTCCAGCTGATAGCGGGCAAGGCCGCTGGCCGCCGCGCCCGCCGCATCGATGCCGAAATAGGTGCGGGCATAGCCGCTGCCGACAATCTCCCCGCCCGCCGTCACGCGCAGCGCGGTCTTGAGGTTGAGCGGCCGGATATAGGCGATCTGCGGCCGGATCACATGGCTGTCATGGGTATCGGAAATGTCCTTCTGATAGGACAGCGTGAGGCTGAGCGAATCGAACGGCGTCGCCAGCCCGGTCTTCGTCACGCCGACATAGCCGCCGGCCTCGATCGCCAGGTCCAGCTCGCCCAGCGCCTCGACCCGGCGGTCGCCGATCTGGCCGGTGCGGTTGGGATTGACGCCGATCACCGGCCCGATCTGGAAATCGACCTTGCCCGCGCCGTCGCGCCAGGCATCGACATAAAGGTGCGTGCGCACGGTGTTGAAGCCGAAACCGGCCACGCGGCCGCGCAGCACCGGGGCGGGGATCAGCCGATAGTCGTTCGACCCTTCATAAGACGGGATCGCGCCCGCGCCGATGCCGATGGTCAGCGCGTTGCGGTCATTGCCCAGCTGCGCGGCGGCCGGGCTGGCGGCTACAAGTATTGCACAAGTAAATAGCGACCATTTATACATCATGTGCTCCGCGCATGTCTTGACGCGCGGATGTAGAGCGTTCGTTTCGCTGCAACAAGCGGTGTTCGGCCGGAAAGTGCCGGATCAGAAACTATAGGCAAGGCCCATCGCGCTGAAGAACTGATTGGGGCTGCCGGCATCGCCCACCACCGGCGACCGCGCAAAATCGCCGAGGATGCGGGAAAAGCCGGCAATTCCGAACAGCGCCCAGCCCCGGCGCACATCGCGGCCCAGGCTGCGCACGCCGATCAGGTTCAGCCCGACATCCTGCACGCCGCCGCCCAGATCATAAGCGGCAAGGCCGCTCGCCGCCGCGCCCTGCGGCGTGACGCCGAAATAGGTGCGGGCAAAGCCTTGGCCGACGATCGTCTTGTCGACCGACAGCGCGACCAGCGTGCGCCGGTCGAGCGGGGTCGCATAGGTGATCCGGGGTTCGATGACATGGCTGTCATGCGTGCCGGTGACGTCGCGGCGCACCACGACGGTCATCGTCAGGCTGTCATAGGCGCTGGTGATGATGCCGGTCTTTGACAGGCCCAGATAGCCGCCGACCTCGACCGCCAGATCCAGTTCGCCCAGCGCGGCGACGCGCCGGTCCTGAATGCGGTTCACGCGGTTGGGATTGAGCGCGACCACCGGCCCCGCCTGCACGTCGAGTGCGCCCGATCCGTCGCGGATCAGGTCGACGAGCAGCCCCAGCCCCTGGGTCTGGAACGCAAAGCCCGCGACGTGGCCGCGGATGATGCCGCCCGGATTGACCTGATAGTCGTTGGAGCCGGCATAGCTGGGGTTGAGCGCTGCGCCGAGCCCGAAGGTCAGCGCATAATCGTCACGCGGCGGGGCGGCATTGGCGGGCGGTCCGCTGTCCTGCACGGCCAGGGCGGGCGCGCCGGTCGCCAGTGCCGCCAGCAGCAGCGCGGCGCGGCGGGCGGTCGACGCGGACGGACGCGGGCAGGGCCGGCAAGCGGCAAAAGGGGTGGGCGCAAAAGGGGCGGACATGGATGATCCCTGGCAGTTGATCCGCCGGCAACGCCGCGCCCCCGCCGCAGGTTGCCGGACCGGGCGTGATCGCGTTCTGCCCGGGCGGCGTCATGTTGGCGCACAGCGCCTGCGATGCAAGCCCGCGCGGCGCGGGCCGGCGGCATCAGAGCAGATAGCGCATCCTGAGCGTCTGGGCGGCCTCGCCGGTCACCGGAAAGCGCGCGGCGTCGAAGCGCGGTGCGCCAAAGCCGAGCGGCGGGTTGCGCGAAAAGGCAAAGCCTTCGCGCGGGATGCCGGCAAAGGTATCGAGCTTGCGATTGTCGTTTTCGTCATGGATCAGCGCGACCGCCCAGTCCCCGGTCGCCAGCCCGGTCAGCGCCAGCCGCGGCGCGCCCGCCGGCACATTGCGCGTGATCGCCCGCTGATCGTCGACGCAGCGCGGAAAATTGGCCGGATCGCGGGTGATGCACAGGCGCAGCGTCCCCTTGGTGGAACGCACGCCGGCGATCGTCAGGTCAAGCGTGGCCGGGCTTGCCGCCCCGACCAGCAGCCCGGCGCTCAGCGCGAGCGCGAGCCGACGCGTCCAGATCCCCCAAGCCCTGGTCGGTTCCGCACAGCCGGTCCCAGACGCGAAAATAAAGCCCATAATTGCACCTGTACTGCTCGTGATGCCGCTGATGGTGGCTGGCCGTGATCAGCCAGCGCCCGGCCGGCCCATGCACGAGGGCGCGGGGGAAAATCTCCCAGCCCATGTGATTGGTCACGCCCATCAGCGTCATGATGCCGAGCACCACGCCCAGCATCGACACATGGATGGGAATAAGGAAAACCAGTGAAGGAATGACGACCGCGCCGGTCAGCGCCTCCACGGGATGAAAGCTCATCGCCGCCCAGGCGGTGGGCGGGCGGCTGTCATGATGCACGGCATGGGCGATGCGGAACCAGCGCGGCCGGTGCATCAGCCGGTGGGTCCAGTAGAACCAGCTGTCATGGGCAAACAGATAGGCGAGCACCGAGACGGGCAGCCACCACAGCGGATAGGCGTCGATATCGGTATAGATGCGCGTCCAGCCGAGCGTCTGCCACGACCAGGCCATCAGCCCGGCGGGCACGCCATAGATCGCCGCCGACAGCAGCGACCATGCAATCTCGCGCCGGATCTGCGGATCGAGCCCCGCATAAAGGCCGGGGCGGACACGGGCGGTGACGAGCGCAAACGCCCCGCTCACGGCCAGATAGCGCAGGCCGA
>DBAW01000055.1:2163-3989 GCA_002291855.1 Sphingomonas sp. UBA1000 | reverse complement strand
GGCGTGAGCCGCACCACAAACAGCGCCGCCCCCGTGCGGCGTGAGCCGCACCACAAATAGCGCCGCCCCCGCGCCGCGAGGCGCGCAACAAACAACCCCGCCGCTAACGCCGGGCAAGCTTGCGGGCGAAATGCGCGTCGATCGCGCGGGCAAGGGCGTCGGCGATGCGGCGCTGGCCGTCGGGCGCGCCGATAAAGGCGAGGTCGGTGGTGTTGGTGATATAGCCCGCCTCCAGCAGCACCGAGGGCATGTCGGGGGCCTTCAGCACCATCAGCGAGGCGGTGCGCAGATGATCGGGGCGGAACGGCACGCTGTCGCCCGCCTCGCGGTGCAGCAGCCGGGCAAAGCCGAGCGCGTCGGCGCGCGTCTCGCGCTGCGCCAGATCGATCAGGATCGAGGCGATATCGGCCCGCGCCGCGCCCAGATCGATCCCGCGCACGATGTCGGCGCGGTTCTCGCTGCGCGCCAGCGCCGCCGCCTCGGCATCGGAGGCCGTCTCCGACAGCGTGTAGATCGTCGCGCCATGCGCATCGTCGCTGGCCGGCGCGGCATCGGCGTGCAGCGAGATGAACAGCCTCGCGCCCAGCGCGCGGCCGATCTCGATCCGCTCGCGCAGGCTCAGATAGCGGTCGGTGTCGCGGGTCAGCGCCACCCGCGCCCGCCCGCCGGCCAGAATGCGCGCGCGCACCGTGCGGGCAAGGGCCAGCGTCAGGTCCTTCTCCCGCGTCTGCCCGCCCGGCGCGACTGCACCCGGATCATGGCCGCCATGGCCGGGATCGAGGATGACGAGCGGCCGGTCAGCCGGGCCGTCGACGGCGGGCAGGGGGGCGGCTGGCGGCGGCGGATCGAGGCGCAGGGTGAGCGTGCCCGGCGTCTGCGCGGCGGCGATCAGCGCCAGCCGGACGGCAGCGGCAATCCCCGCCGCCAGTATGACGATGGCCAGCGCCTGCAAGATTCTTTCTGGCCAGATCCTGTCGCGCATCCCTGCCGCCATTCGCGCCTGCCGGTCCATGCCCGCCATGTCCTGACAGCGGACAGCATGGCCGGGCGGATTTTGCAATGGTGATGGGATGTTGGGGTGATCGGAACTTGCTCCATGTTGCAAGCGATGCTAACCCTCATGACAGTCGCGCCGTATTGCGCGGCCTTTACCGGCGATCCGGCGGACTGGTGCTTATCCCGTCCGCCCGGTGCCGACCGAACAGGTTGATGTTGCAATGGGGCATGTTTTCCGCGTTTCGCATCGTCCGGCAGCTGCCGGCGGTCGCGCGACGCAGGACGATGACCGCGGCCAAGGCCCGCGGCATGCCCGTGCAGCGGAAGCGCTTATTTTCGTATCACCATTGCCGGCGGCTGCGGACCATGGGTTCCGCGCGCCGCCCGCCTGCTATCGCGCCGGCGCCCGGATCGGCTGCTTGACCGCCGACGGCCGCGCCCGCGCCCGGAGACCAGTGAATGACCATGCGCATGTTGATCGACGCGCGCCACCGGGAAGAGACCCGCGTGGCCGTCGTCAAAGGCAACCGTATCGAGGAATTTGATTTCGAATCGGCCGAGCGGAAACAGCTCAAGGGGAATATCTATCTCGCCAAGGTGACGCGGGTCGAACCCTCGCTCCAGGCCGCGTTCGTCGATTATGGCGGCAACCGCCACGGCTTCCTCGCCTTTTCCGAAATCCACCCGGATTATTACCAGATCCCCAAGGAAGACCGCGAAGCGCTGCTGCGCGAGGAAGCGGAGCATGCCGCCGAGGAAGCGGCGCTGCACAATGCCGAGGATGACGATGATGGCGCGCATGATGCCGATGGCGACGGCGCGCATGGCGA
>DBAW01000055.1:0-1769 GCA_002291855.1 Sphingomonas sp. UBA1000 | reverse complement strand
GTCGAATCGCTGCGCGAGCGGCGGATGCGGCTGCGCCGCCGCTACAAGATCCAGGACGTGATCCGCCGCCGCCAGGTGCTGCTGGTGCAGGTCGTCAAGGAAGAGCGTGGCAACAAGGGTGCGGCGCTCACCACCTATCTGTCGCTTGCCGGCCGCTATTGCGTGCTGATGCCCAACACCGCCCAGGGCGGCGGGATCAGCCGCAAGATTTCGAACGCCGCCGACCGCAAGCGGCTGAAGTCGATCATGTCGGAGCTGACGCTGCCCAAGACGATGGGCTGCATCGTCCGCACCGCCGGGCTGTCGCGCACCAAGACCGAGATCAAGCGCGATTTCGACTATCTGGCGCGGCTGTGGGACGAGATCCGCGAGACGACGCTGAGCGCGTCCGCCCCGGCGCTGATTTATGGCGACAGCGATCTGATCAAGCGCGCGATCCGCGACATCTACAACCGCGACATCGAGGAAGTGATCGTCGAGGGCGAGGATGGCTATCGCGCCGCCAAATCCTTCATGAAGCTGCTGATGCCCAGCCATGCGCGGCGGGTGCAGCCCTATTCCGACCCGGTGCCGCTGTTCCAGCGCTTCGGCGTCGAGGACCAGCTGTCGCAAATGTATCAGCCGGTCGTGCAGCTTAAATCGGGCGGCTATCTGGTCATCAACCCGACCGAGGCGCTGGTGTCGATCGACATCAACTCGGGCCGTTCGACGCGCGAACACGGGATCGAGCAGACGGCGGTCGCCACCAATCTGGAAGCCGCGCACGAGATTGCGCGCCAGCTGCGGCTGCGCGACATGGCCGGGCTGGTCGTGATCGATTTTATCGACATGGAGAATGGCTCCAACGTCCGTAAGGTCGAAAAGGCGATGAAGGCCGCGCTCGCCAATGATCGGGCGCGCATCCAGGTCGGGCGGATTTCGGGCTTCGGCCTGATGGAAATGAGCCGCCAGCGGCTGCGCACCGGCGTGCTCGAGGCCTCGACCCGGCCCTGCCCGCATTGCGAAGGCACCGGCTTTGTCCGCACCGCCTCGTCGGCTGGCTTGTCGGCGCTGCGCCTGCTCGAGGATGAAGCGGCGCGCGGGCGCGGCTCGCTGCTGCTGCTGCGCGCCAGCCAGGAAGCGGCGCTTTACGTCCTCAATCACAAGCGCGCCGAACTGGCCGAGATCGAGGAACGCTATGGCGTGCGCATCGAGGTCGCCCAGTCGGGCGAGGTCGAGGGCGCGCGGATGACCGTGGAATCGAGCGGCCCGCCGCCCGCCCATGCGCCGCGGTTCGATCCGCCGCAGATCGCGTTCGACGATGACGAGCCCGAGATCGACGAGATCGAGGACGAGGACGAAGAGGAGGAAGCCGAAACCGCCGACGCCGGCGCGCGCGGCGATGCCGAGGAGCGGGGCGAGGCGCGCGAGGAACGCGGCGAGGCCGGTGCCCGCCGCCGCCGCCGCCGCCGCCGTGGCCGGCGTGGCCGTGACGGGAACGAGGCTGGCGAGGCCGGTGCCGGTGAGGCCGGGGCTGGTGAGGCCGGAACCGAACGTGCCGGCGATGCCGATGAGGCGGATGGCGAGGAAAGCGATGACGCCGGCGCCGATGCCGTCTCTGCCCGCCGGGCCGATGAGGGCGCTGCCGAGGATGGCGAAGGCCGTCGCGGCCGTCGTGGCCGTCGCGGCCGTCGCGGCGGACGCCGCCGGCGTCAGGGCGATGACGGCCTGACCGGGGCAGATGCCGGTGCCGAAACCGGCATCGACGCCGATGCAGCCGATACCGGCGA
>DBAW01000113.1:1823-3539 GCA_002291855.1 Sphingomonas sp. UBA1000 | reverse complement strand
GCGACCTCGCGGAACTCGGCTTTTGCGAAGCCGCGCGGCGTCGCGGCCGGCGCGCCCCGGGGGCCGCCCCCCCCGCCGCTGCCGGATTGTATGCAATCCGCTGGCGCCGTGATTGTTTCGTACATGGCGTTGGTCGATCCCGGTTGCGGTCTGCAACCGAGTGGTTGCATCCGTTCCGGATACATTTAGGCTGCGCACTGCCCGACCCGTGCGGAACCCCGATCCATGACCGATGCGCCGATCCTGTCCGCCCCGTTCCAGCCCGCGCACGGCCCGGCGCTGCCCAACCGGCTGGTCAAGGCGGCGATGACCGAGGGGCTGGCCGAGGGCGGACGGCCTGGCGCGGCGCTCAACCAGCTTTACCGGCTCTGGGGGGCAAGCGGGGTCGGGTTGCAGATCACCGGCAATGTGCAGATCGACGCCGCCCATCTCGAACGGCCGGGCAATGTGGTGATCGACCGTCCGCCCGATGCCGATATGGCCGCGCGGCTGGCCGACTGGGCGGCGGCGGCGAAAAGCGGCGGCGGCCGGGTGTGGATGCAAATCAACCATGCCGGGCGGCAGACGCCCGTGCATGTCAACCCGCGCCCCAAGGCCCCGTCCGCTGTCCCGGTGGCGCTGCCGGGCAAGCGCTTCGGCACGCCGGTGCCGCTCGCCGAGGCGGAGATCGAGGCGCTGATTGCGGGCTTTGCGACCACCGCCCGCGCCGCCGCCGATGCCGGGTTCGACGGCGTGCAGGTTCATGCCGCCCATGGCTATCTGCTGTCGCAATTCCTGTCGCCGCGCGCCAACCGGCGCACCGACCATTATGGCGGCACGCTGGAAAACCGCGCCCGGATGCTGATCGCGGTCGTCCGCGCGGTGCGCGGCGTGCTGGCCGGCGGCCAGACCCTGTCGGTCAAACTCAACTCGGCCGATTTCCAGAAGGATGGCTTTGCGTTCGAGGAGTCGCTGCGCGTCGCCGCGTGGCTCGCCGATGAAGGTGTCGATCTGCTCGAAATCTCGGGCGGGTCCTATGAACAGCCGCGGATGATGGCGCTTGACGGGCTGGAACGGCCGGTCGAGCCGCTGTCCGGCTCGACGCGTGCGCGCGAGGCCTATTTCCTCGATTTCGCGCGCGCGATGCGCAGCGGCCGCACCCCGCCGCTGATGGTCACCGGCGGCTTCCGCACCGCCGCCGCCATGGCCGGGGCGCTGGCCGATGGCATCGCGCTGATCGGCATCGGCCGGCCGATGTGCGCCGATCCGCTCGGCCCGGCAGGGCTGCTCGCCGGCAGCGACGACATGCTGACCCGGGTCGAAGACCGGCTGCGCATCGGGCCGGGGCTGCTTGGCCCGTCATCGCCGCTGCGGATGGTGAAGGCGATCAACGGCTTTGCCGTCATGTCCTGGTATTATCAGCAGATCAGGCGGATGGGCGCGGGCCAGATGCCCGATCCCGACCAGTCGGTGCTGGGCGCGCTGATCGCCGAACAGCGCATCGACCGGGGTCTAGTCGGCCGCTGATCCCGAATCGTCCGACACGCTGATCCAGACCCAGGCGAGGCCGTGCCGCCCGGCCAGCCGCGCGCGATAGGCGGCAACCGGCAGCGGCCGGGCGCTGCGCAGCGTGACGAGGGCGGCAAACCGCCCCGGCCCGATCCGCCAGCAGCGCAGATCGACAACCTCGGTCGCCTCGTCCGCCACCGCCGCGCGCAGCCGCCCGGCCAGCGCCGC
>DBAW01000113.1:1265-1435 GCA_002291855.1 Sphingomonas sp. UBA1000 | reverse complement strand
ACCAGCGCCCCGGCGATCCCCGCCGCCGCATCCAGCCAGCGCCAGCCCAGATACAGGCCGGCGAGCAGCGCCGCGATCGCCAGCACCGATGTCAGTGCATCGGCCAGCACATGGAAATAGGCCGAACGCAGATTATGGTCATGATGATGGCCCTGCGCGCCATGGTCATG
>DBAW01000113.1:0-898 GCA_002291855.1 Sphingomonas sp. UBA1000 | reverse complement strand
TCGTGATGATGGTCGTGCGCCAGCAGCAGCGCGCTCGCCAGATTGACGGCCAGCCCCAGCCCCGCCACCCACAGCGCCTCGCCATAGGCAATCGCGCCGGGCGACAGCAGCCGGTCGACCGATTCGACCGCAATGCCGACCGCGAACACGCCGAGCAGCAGGGCGCTGGCAAAGCCCGCCAGATCGCCGACTTTGCCGGTCCCGAACACGAAGCGCGGATCGGCGGCATGGCGGCGCGCATAGCGATAGGCGAACGCCGCCAGCCCGAGCGCGCCGACATGGGTAGCCATGTGGATGCCATCGGCCAGCAGCGCCATCGACCCGGTCGCCAGCCCCGCTGCAACCTCGACCAGCATCGTGACCGCGGTCAGCGCGACCACCCACAGCGTCCGGCGTTCATGGGCGTGATGGCCAGCACCCAGCGCCGCGACCGGGCCGTGCTCGGTCCCCGCGCTCATGACAGGTCGATCCCGTCCAGCGCCGCGCGCACGCGCGGGGCCAGTTCGGGCGTGCAGATCAGCAGATCGGGCAGCAGCGTGTCCGCGCCATTATAGACGCACGGGCTGCCATCGGCGCGGGTCGTGACCATGCCCGCCGCCCGGGCGACCGCGACCGGCGCGGCATTGTCCCATTGATGCTGGCCGCCGGTGTGGAAATAAATGTCCCCCTCGCCCATCAGCACCGCCATCGCCTTGGCCCCGGCCGATCCCATCGGCACCATTTCGGCATCCAGCGCCTTGGCCAGCCGGGTCGCGGCCTCGGGCGGGCGCGAGCGGCTGACCAGCAGGCGCGGGCGCGCCGGGCGCGTCACCGGCGGCGGCGGCGCATCCGAACGGAACACCAGCCCGCGCGCCGGCAGCGCCACCGCGCCGACCGTCGCCACGCCGTCGACGGCCAG
>DBAW01000048.1 GCA_002291855.1 Sphingomonas sp. UBA1000 | reverse complement strand
GCCGGTGCCGCCCCCGCGCCGAGAGGCGCGCAACAGACAAACCCGGCGTGAGCCGCACCACAAACAACTTCCGCCCCCGCGCAAGCACCTCCCCGCGCCTCAGGCGACGATGTCCCCCAGCAGCCGGTCGAGCACCAGCATCCCGGCCGGCAGCACGCGCAACCGGTCGCCGGTCTGCGCGACCAGCCCGTGCGCGGCCAGCCGGCGCACGGCCGTCCCGTCGACAAGCGCGTCGGGCGCACGGCCGGTGAGCGCCGCGAGGCGCGCCAGATCGACGCCCTCGTCGAGCCGCAGCCCCATCATCAGCGCTTCGGCGGCGCGGATGTCGGCGGGCAGCACATCCTCGCTCTGGATGCCATGGCCGTTGCGCGCGGTGGCGGCGAGGAAGTTTTCCGGTTTTTTGTGGCGCAGCGTCGCCCGGCCGAGCCGCCGGCCATGCGCGCCCGGCCCGACGCCCAGATAGTCGCCATAACGCCAATAGGTCAGGTTGTGCCGGCTTTCCGCCCCCGGCCGGGCATGGTTCGACACCTCATAGGCCGGGCGGCCCGCCGCCGCCGTCATCGCCCGCGTTTGTTCGAACAGGTCGGCGGCACGCTCGGTGTCGAGCGGCACAAGCTTGCCCTGCGCGGCAAGGGTGGCAAAGCGCGTCCCCGGCTCGATCGTCAGCTGGTAGAGCGACAGATGCTCGGTGCCGAAGGCGAGCGCGCGGGCCAGCTCCGCCGCCCAGTCCTCGGCCGACTGGCCGGGCCGGGCATAGATCAGGTCGATGCTCACCCGCGCAAAGGCGCGCTGCGCGGTGGCGAGCGCGGCCAGCCCCTCGTCCAGCCCGTGTGCCCGGCCGAGAAACACCAGCGCTGGATCGTCGAGCGCCTGCAGGCCGAGCGACACGCGGTTGACCCCCGCCTGCGCCAGATCGGCAAAGCGCGCCGCCTCGACCGAGGAGGGATTGGCCTCGAGCGTGATTTCGATGTCGGGCGTGAACCCCCAATGCGCCTGTGCCGCGGCGATCAGCGCGGCAGCGGTCGCGGGCGGCATCAGCGAGGGCGTGCCGCCGCCGAAAAAGATCGACGACAGCCGCCGCCCCGGCGTCAGCGCCGCTTCATGCGCCAGATCGGCGAGCAGCGCGTCGCGCCACTGATCCTCGTCCACCGCCGCGCGGACATGGCTGTTGAAGTCGCAATAGGGGCATTTGCGGACGCAGAACGGCCAGTGGATATAGAGCGCGAGCGGCGCGTCCTGCCCGGCCCGATCAGCCAAAGACGGCGGCCACCAGCTTGGCAAAGGCATCGGCACGGTGGCTGATCCGTTGCTTTTCGGCCGGGTCGAGTTCGGCAAAGCTGACGTCATGACCGCGCGCGACGAACACCGGATCATAGCCAAAGCCCAGCGTTCCGCGCGGCGGCCAGACCAGCCGGCCATCGACCCGCCCCTCGAACAGTTCGGCATGGCCATCGGGCCAGGCCAAAGCGAGGGTGCAGGCGAACCAGGCCGAACGGTCGGCATCCGGGCCGAGTTCGGCCAGCAGCCCTTCGACCTTGCCCATCGCCAGATACCAGTCGCGCCCCGGCGGCCCTTCAAAGGGCTGGCGCTCCGCCCAGTCGGCGGTGGCGACGCCGGGCCGCCCGCCCAGCGCCGGCACGCACAGCCCGCTGTCGTCGGCGAGCGCCGGCAGGCCCGCGCCTGCGGCGGCCGCATGCGCCTTGATCAGCGCATTGTCGGCAAAGCTCTGCCCGGTTTCGGCCGGTTCGGGCAGGCCGAGATCGGCGGCGGACACCGGGTCGATGCCAAAGGGTTCGAGCAGCGCGCGAATCTCGCGCACCTTGCCCTGGTTGTGGCTGGCGATGACCAGCCGGCCCGGTTCCAGCCTGCGTGCCGCCGCCTGCGCCATGGCGTGCCTCAGGCCGTGCGGGCGCGGGCGATCGCCGCGTCCTGCGCCGCGAAGATGTCGGCACAGCCCATCCGCGCCAGCCGCAGCAGCCGCAACAGCCCTTCCTCGTCATAGGTCGCGCCTTCGGCGGTCGCCTGCGCCTCGACGATCCGGCCATCGTCGGTCAGCACGAAGTTTGCATCCGCGCCGGCCGAGGAATCCTCGGGATAATCAAGGTCGAGCACCGCCATGTCCTGCCAGATGCCGCAGCTGACCGCGGCGACCTTGGCGCGGATCGGATCGACGGCAAGGCCCAGCCGGTCGACCGCGAGGCGCAGCGCCACCCAGGCGCCAGAGATCGCCGCCGTCCGCGTGCCGCCATCGGCCTGGATGACGTCACAGTCGAGGGTGATCTGCCGCTCGCCCAGCGCCTTCAGGTCGGTGACCGCGCGCAGGCTGCGGCCGATCAGCCGCTGGATTTCCTGCGTCCGGCCCGACTGCTTGCCCTTGGCCGCCTCGCGCGCGCCGCGCGTGTGGGTGGCGCGCGGCAGCATCCCATATTCGGCCGTCACCCAGCCTTCGCCCTTGCCGCGCAGGAACGGCGGCACGCGCTCTTCGACGCTTGCGGTCACGAGCACGCGGGTGTCGCCAAAGCCGATCAGGCACGAGCCCTCGGCGTGACGGGTGAAATGCGGCTCGATGGTGATGGCGCGCATCTGATCGGGCGCACGGCCGGAAGGTCGCATGGCGGTTCCTTGAACAAAGACGATGGTGTCGGGCGAAAGCCGGCCTCTAGGCCGGGGCGGGGGGCGGGTGCAAGTTCGGGGTGACGAATCCGCCGGCGATTCCTACATTGGGGCGATGGATATGCCGGTCACTGATCTGCCGATCGCCGAGCTGTCGGAGCGTGCGCGCGACGTGTTCCGCGTCGTCGTCGAAAGCTATCTCGGCACCGGCGCGCCGGTCGGCTCGCGGACGAT
>DBAW01000087.1:6082-6269 GCA_002291855.1 Sphingomonas sp. UBA1000 | reverse complement strand
GCCGGGGCTGGGTGGGCCGGGCAACCTGCCGCCGGGCTTCGAGAATTTTCTGAAGAAAAAGTGATCAACCGATTTAACTGAAGGGAAGACGTAACATGGCACTTTCGATCCGGCTGGCGCGCGGCGGCGCGAAGAAGCGGCCTTATTACCGCATCGTCGTGGCGAACTCGCGCGCCCCGCGCGACGG
>DBAW01000087.1:4399-5743 GCA_002291855.1 Sphingomonas sp. UBA1000 | reverse complement strand
GCGACGGCCGCTTCATCGAGAAAATCGGCACCTACAACCCGCTGCTCGCCAAGGATTCGCCCGAGCGCGTGAAGCTGGACGGCGACCGCGCCCGTTACTGGCTGGGCGTCGGTGCGCAGCCGACCGACCGCGTGCTGCGCTTCCTCGACGCCGCCGGCATCAAGGAGCGTCCGGCGCGCAACAACCCGAACAAGGCCGCGCCGGGCGAAAAGGCCAAGGAGCGCGCCGAAGAGCGTGCGGCCAAGGCCGCTGCCGCTGCCGAGGCGGCTGCCGCCCCGGCTGAAGAAGCGCCCGCTGCCGACGAAGCCGGCGCGGCTGACGCCTGATCATGGCCGCCGCGCGGGACCGGACACAGGATGGGGCGGGCGCATCGATGCCCGCGCCGCCCGCTGCGCCGGTCCCGGGCGGCGAACGCCGGGTGACGCTGGCAGCGATCACCGGCGCGCATGGCCTGAGCGGGGAGGTGCGGCTGAAGCTGTTCACCGACGATGCCCAGGCGCTTGCCCGCTACACGACGCTTGATGCCGGCGGGCGGCCGCTGCGGCTGAAAAGCGTCAAGGCCGCCGGGCCGGGCGCGATCGCCCGGTTCGAGGGTATTGCCGACCGCAGCGCTGCCGAGGCGCTGCGCGGCATCGCCCTCACCGTGGCGCGCAGCGAACTGCCGCCGCTGGCCGAGGGCGAATATTATCATGCCGATCTGATCGGCCTGCCCGTCCATCCGGTCGACGCGGCGGGCACCGGGCCGCTGTTCGGCACGGTGATCGCGGTCGAGAATTTCGGCGCGGGGGACGTGATCGACATTCGCCGCGCCGATGGCCGCACGGTGATGGCCCCGATGCATGCGGCAACGCTGGACGACGGGATGATCCGCGTCGAAAAGCCGTTTCTCGAGGGCTAAACTCTGAACTGGCTGCTGCCGGCGATCAGGCCCCGGCGCTGTCGGCGGCGGGATCCGGTGCCTGACCCAGCAGCGGATCGGGTGCGGCGGCGAGCACCCGGTCGACATCCTCGATTTCCAGCCGCTCGATAAACTCCGCACCGACAATCTCGTCGCGCACCCAGCGCACGCGGGCGCGGACCTCGCCCAGCGGCGGCAGGTTGAGCGCGATCACGCTCGGCACGGTCAGCGGCGTGCGGCATTCGCCCTGAAAGCCGACCGCCGACAGGTTGCGCAGGATGATGGGAAAGTTGGCACCGCCAAGCTCGCGCACCCGGGTCGCGATGGCCAGCGGGTGGCGAAAGCTGCGGCGGTCGTCGAGCCGGAACGTCCCGGCCGTGGAGATGGTCATTCTGTTCGCCATATCTGCTCTGCTCCGCCGGCCCGCATAGGCGCGCGGCGATTAA
>DBAW01000087.1:0-4019 GCA_002291855.1 Sphingomonas sp. UBA1000 | reverse complement strand
CGGGGCGATCCCGGCACGTTCGCGGCCCTCAAATATCGGGGGAAGGGGACATCATGGATCGGATCGAACGGGCCGGGTTGCGCATCGCGGACGAGTTTGCCGCGTTTGTCGAAGGCCAGGTCCTGCCCGGTCTCGGCCTCGATCCGGCGGCGTGGTGGCAGGGCTTTGCCGGCCTGCTCGCCGCGCTGGTGCCTGAAAACCGGCGGCTGCTTGGCGTGCGCGAGGCACTGCAGCAGCAGATTGACGACTGGCACCGCGCCCGGCGCGGCCAGCCGGTCGATCCGGCGGCCTATGCCGCATTCCTGACCGATATCGGCTATCTGGTGCCCGAACCGCCGGCCTTCACAATCGGGACGACCGGGGTGGATGACGAGATTGCCCGGCTTGCCGGGCCGCAGCTGGTGGTGCCGGTGCTCAATGCCCGTTTCGTCCTCAATGCCGCCAATGCGCGCTGGGGCAGCCTGTATGATGCGCTTTACGGCACCGATGCGCTGCCCGGCGCGGCGCGCCCCGGCGGCTATGACGCGGAACGCGGCGCGCAGGTGATCGCCCGGGCGCGCGCGTTTCTGAACGAGGCCGTGCCCGGCTGGGAACAGGTGCTGGCCGGCGGCGATCACCCGGCGCTGGTCGGCTGGCGCGGCGCGTCGCCGCTGTTCCGCCATCACGGCCTGCATATCGAAGTGGTGATCGACCGCGATCATCGCATCGGCCGCGACGATCCGCTCGGCATCGCCGATGTGCTGCTCGAAGCCGCGCTGACCGCCATTGTCGATCTGGAGGATTCGGTCGCCGCCGTCGATGCGGAGGACAAGGTCGCCGCCTATGCCAATTGGCTGGGGCTGATGCGCGGCGATCTGTCGGCCAGTTTCGAGAAGGACGGGCAGGTGCGCGCCCGCCATCTGAACGCTGACCGCGTCTATGCCGGGCGCGACGGCACCGAACGCACGCTGCCGGGGCGCAGCCTGTTGTTCGTGCGCAATGTCGGCCATCTGATGACGACGCCGGCGATCCTGCTGCCCGATGGCAGCGAGGCGCCCGAGGGCATTGTCGATGCGGTGATGACGTCGACGATCGCCCTCTATGATCTGAACGGGCTGGGGCGGTTCCGGAACAGCCGCACCGGATCGGTCTATATCGTCAAACCCAAGATGCACGGGCCGGAGGAAGCGGCCTTTGCCGACCGGCTGTTCGACGCGGTCGAGGACATGCTGGGCATGGCCCGGCACACGCTCAAGATCGGGGTGATGGACGAGGAACGCCGCACCTCGGCCAATCTGGCGGCTGCGATCCATGCGGTGCGCGACCGCATCGTGTTCATCAACACCGGCTTTCTCGACCGCACCGGGGACGAGATCCACACCTCGATCGAGGGCGGGCCGATGGTGCCCAAGGGCGAGATGAAGGCGAGCGACTGGATCCGCGCCTATGAGGACCGCAATGTCCGCATCGGCCTCGCCGCCGGGTTTTCGGGCCGGGCGCAGATCGGCAAGGGCATGTGGGCCGCGCCCGACATGATGGCCGACATGCTCGCCCAGAAGATCGCGCATCCGCAAAGTGGCGCGAACACCGCCTGGGTGCCCAGCCCGACTGCGGCGACGCTGCACGCGCTTCATTATCATCAGGTCGATGTGTTCGCCGTGCAGGCGCGGCTGACCGGGGAAGCGCCGCCGCCCCGCGATGCGCTGCTGCGCATTCCGCTCGCGCTCGGCCGCAACTGGACCGAGGCGGAGATCGCGCGCGAGCTCGACAACAATGCCCAGGGCATATTGGGCTATGTCGTGCGCTGGATCGATCAGGGCGTCGGCTGTTCCAAGGTGCCGGACATCAACGATGTCGGGCTGATGGAGGACCGCGCGACGCTGCGCATCTCGGCGCAGGCGCTCGCCAACTGGCTGCTCCACGGCGTGTGCACGGCAGAGCAGGTCGATGCCGCGCTCCAGCGGATGGCGGCCAAGGTCGATGCCCAGAATGCCGGCGATCCGGCCTATCGCCCGATGGCCCCCGATCCCAATGCCAGCATCGCCTTTCAGGCGGCGCGCGCGCTGGTGTTCGAGGGCGCGCGCCAGCCGAGCGGCTATACCGAGCCGCTGCTGCACGCGTTCCGCGCCCGCGCCAAGGCGCGCGACCGTGCGGCCTGAGCGAAAGCGGAACTGCGCAGGGGCTGGTTAACGCGATCTTGACCAGCCCGCCGGCATGGACCGGGCATGGATGGCAGCTTCGGGACCGGTCCGGCAGCGATGATGCGGACAGTGGGCGAAATCGACCGCGCAGGTCGGCGCGCCCCGTGTCCGCATGCGCACTGGCGCGGACCGGCATTCTGGCATAGGCCTTGGCACCTGATGAGCTGTACCGGATTGACACAGAGCGCCGCTGCGCAGGCCCGGACGTATGGACGCCCGGCAAAGTTTCGCCGTCTGGCAGGGTTGCTGCTTGCCCCCGGCCTGATCGTCGCGCCGCTATCGGCCCAGCCAGTCGCGCCGGCATCTGCCCGGCAGGGCGGGCCGGTGCAGGGACCGGAGATGCAGGCGGATGCCCCCAGCGCCGGCGGATCGTCCGCCGCGGCACCGGTCGGGCCGCCGCCGGTTGCCCCCGATCTTGCCGATCTGGCCGCACGCGCGGTTGCCGGTCATCCCGCAGTCGCCGCCGCCCGTGCCGGGCTGCGCGCGGCGGGCGGTGACGTCAAGGCGGCGAAATGGCAGCGCGGGCCGAGCCTGTCGGTCGAGGCGCTGAGCTTTGAAGGCGGCGCGCCGGTGGTGCGCGGCGACAATCTCTCGCTCAACCTCGCGGTCGAACAGCCGATCTGGCAGGGCGGGCGGATCGACGGCTCGATCGACCGGGCGCGCGCGGTCAGGCGTTTCGCCTCGGCGCAGGTCGATGAAAATGCGCTCGATGTCGCGCTGCGGCTGACCAACGCCTATTTCGAGCTTGCCCGCGCCACCCGCCGGCTGCTGATCCTCGACCGGGGTCTGGCCGAGCATCGCGGGCTGGTCGCGTCGATTGGCCGCCGCGTCGAACAGTCGGTCAGCCCCAGCGTCGATCTGGAACTGGCCCGCGCGCGCACCGCCCAGCTTGAGGATCAGCGCGCCTCGGCCGATGCGCTGCGCACGGCAAGCCTCGTCAGGCTGCGCGAACTGCTCGGCGATGTCGGGCATGAGCCGGGCGCGATCCCGTTTTACGATCCGGCGCGCGATCATCCGTCAGCCGCTGGCGCGGCCGAGCGGGCGATCAGCTGTTCGCCGGTGCGCCAGCGGCTGATGGCGGAAGCGCTGATTGCCCGTGCCGATGCCCGGCTGGCCGGTGCGCAGACGATGCCGCGGCTGAGCGCGGTATTCTCCAGCAACGAAGTCACTGGCGAGCGCGTCGGCCTGGTGTTCCGCGCCGGGGTGAATGGCGGGCTGTCGCAGTTCGAAGCCGCCGGGGCCGCGCGCCTTCGCCGCGACGCCGCCGACCTGCGCGTCGGCGCGGTCGAGCGCGACCTGCGCGACCAGCTCAACGCCGATTTTGCCGAGAATGAGGCGGCACGGCTGCGCATCGCCAGCAGCGGCGTCGCCGCCACCGCGTCGCGTGCCGTGACCGACAGCTATCAGCGCCAGTTCGTCGTCGGCCGCCGCTCGTGGCTCGACGTGATGAACGCCGCGCTTGAAACCACCCAGGCCGAACTCGCCGCCGACGATGCCGAAGTCAGCGCGATGGCGACTGCCGCGCGCATTGCCCTGCGCACCTGCAGCTGGCGGCCCGATCTCGACCCCGGCACCCAGCCCTGAGCGTGAACCCGTGATGACCCTGCCGCTTTCCGATCTCGTCGCCGCGATCGCCCATGACCGGGGCGTCGACCTGCCGCCCGACTGGGTGGCGCCCGATCTCGATCCGGCGATTCTCGCCAGCTCCGACGGGCTGGTGGCGCTGGCCGCCGCCGCCGGCTGGGCGGCCCCGCAGCGGCTGGGGCCGCGCCCGCGTGCCCAGCATTTTCCGCTGCTGATGTGGAGCGGCGCGACCGGCTGGACGATTTCCGAGCAATG
>DBAW01000098.1:10772-25803 GCA_002291855.1 Sphingomonas sp. UBA1000 | reverse complement strand
TGTGTGTGCGCCTCACTGCGCGGGGGCGGGTTCTCTGTGGTGCGGCTCACGCCGCACGGGCGGCACCGGCCCGCACCTCCGCCCGGCCTCCCAACGGCAGGATACACTGTGGGAGGCCGGGTAGGGGTGCGGGCCGGTGCCGGTCTTCCCAGCTAACGACTCCCGGTGCCGTTCTTCCCCTTCGCAAACACCCTCAGCGCAGATCCGGTGCCAGCGCCTCCGCCGCCAGCCGCGCCGCGACGGCGTCGAGCGACAGCACCTCCTGCCGCGCATCCGCCCCCAGCGGGCGCAGCGCGACCATGCCCTCTTCGGCCTCGCGCTTGCCGATCACGAGCAGATAGGGCGTCTTGGCCAGGCTGTGCTCGCGCACCTTGTAGTTGATCTTCTCGTTGCGCAGATCGGCCTCGACACGCAGCCCCAGCGCCTTCAGCCGCTCAACCACGGCGCGGGCATAGTCGTCGGCGTCGGACACGATCGTCGCCACCACCGCCTGCACCGGCGCGAGCCAGAGCGGGAAGCGCCCGGCATAATGTTCGATCAGGATGCCGATGAACCGCTCATAGGACCCGAAGATCGCCCGGTGCAGCATCACCGGCCGGTGACGCTCGCCATCCTCGCCGACATAGGACGCATCGAGCCGGTCGGGCAGCACCCGGTCCGACTGGATGGTGCCGACCTGCCAGGTGCGGCCGATGGCGTCGGTCAGATGCCATTCCAGCTTGGGGGCATAGAATGCGCCCTCGCCCGGCAGCTCTTCCCAGCCATATTCGGGCGTCGCCAGCCCGGCGGCGGCCACGGCGTTGCGCAGCTCCGCCTCGGCCTTGTCCCACATCTCGTCGGTGCCGAAGCGCTTTTCGGGGCGCAGCGCCAGCTTGATCGAATAGGTGAAGCCGAAATCCTTGTAGATCCGGTCGGCAAGGGCGCAGAATGCCCGCACCTCCTCGACGATCTGGTCCTCACGGCAGAAGATGTGCGCATCGTCCTGGGTGAACTGGCGCACCCGCATCAGCCCGTGCAGCGCGCCATGCGGCTCGTTGCGGTGGCAGCAGCCATTTTCATACAGGCGCAGCGGCAGATCGCGATAGGATTTGATGCCCTGGCGGAAGATCAGCACATGCGCCGGGCAGTTCATCGGCTTGAGCGCCATCCAGTCGGCATCGGCCGACACGATCGGGCCGTCATCATCGACGTTCGGCACCTCGTCGGGGATGACGAACATGTTTTCCCGATATTTGCCCCAATGGCCGGACTGTTCCCATTGCCGGGCGTCCATCACCTGCGGCGTCTTGACCTCGCGATAGCCCGCGCCGTCGATTGCGCGGCGCATATAGGCCTCAAGCGCGCGCCAGATCACATAGCCGCGCGGATGCCAGAACACCGAACCATGCGCCTCGGCCTGAAGATGGAACAGATCCATGTCCTGCCCCAGCCGGCGATGGTCGCGCTTGGCCGCTTCCTCCAGCCGGGTCAGATGCTGGTCGAGCTGCTTCTTGTTCAGCCAGCCGGTGCCATAGATGCGCGTCAGCTGGGCATTGCGCTGGTCGCCGCGCCAATAGGCCCCGGCGACGCGCATCAGCTTGAACGCCTGCGGATCGAGCCGGCCGGTCGAGGGGAGATGCGGCCCCCGGCACATGTCGAGCCACGCCCCCGGCGCGCCCGGCTGGCCCGACCAATAGACGGTAAGCTCCTCGCCCTCGGGCAGTTCGCGCGCCCATTCGGCCTTGAAGCGTTCGCCCTCGGCCTCCCATTTGTCGATCAGCCGCTGGCGGCTCCAGACTTCGCGGACCAGCGGCTTGTCGGCGCGGATGATCTCGCGCATTTTCTCCTCGATCGCCGGCAGGTCGTCCATCGAGAAGGGCGGCCGCGACGCCGGGGCCATCACGTCATAGTAAAACCCGTCCTCGGTCGCCGGACCGAAGGTGATCTGCGTGCCCGGATACAGCGCCTGCACCGCCTCGGCGAGCACATGGGCGTAATCGTGGCGCACCAGCTCGAGCGCGTCGGCCTCGTCGCGGGCGGTGATCAGCGCCAGTTCGGCATCGCCGTCAATCGGCCGGCCAAGATCGCGCAGCTCGCCATCGACCCGCGCCGCCAGCGCCGCCTTGGCAAGGCCGGGACCGATGGCGGCGGCAATGTCGGCCGCGCTGGTGCCCGCCGGCACGTCGCGCGCGGAACCATCGGGCAGGGTGATGCGGATCATCTGGGACATGGCCTTCCCATAGCGGCTGGCGCAACGGGGACAAGAGACGGAAATGGATGCGGTCGCGCCTTGCCCGCGCGGCGGCACTGAGACAGGTTGCCCGGCAAAACGGTTCAAAAAAGGCGATTGTGTAGTTTACAAACCCACCCTTCGCGCACAGATCACTCTGAGCAATAGAGGTAAATAGCCAACGAGTTTTCAGCCGCGCCTGGCAGAATTGGCTCGTAACCCGCCCTTAGCCCTCCGACGACGATGCGCTGCACTGTGAGATGGCGGTGGTTCGCATTCTTGTCCACGATGCTGATTTCAGCCCCGATCGGCGGAAGCGCAGCGAAGCGGCACTCGCCTCCAAACCAGTCCGCTTCGTCGCCATTGATCCGAACCCTTGCCGCGATCACTCCGGCTTCTCCACCGGCTTATGCTTCACCAGCTTTCGCAGCCGTTCCTTGAACCGCTCGGGGTCGTCGTCGGCTTCAAGGTCGCGTGCGGCCTGCTTGAACTTGTCGAGCTGTGTTGGATCCGGCGTATTCACAGGATCAATCCCCAAAGGGCGTTGATGAGTGCGATCAAAAGCCGTAGATACGCCGGAAGAGGTGGTGGACCTAGAGGGACTTGCACCCTCGGGCCGACAGGTGGGTAGCCGACAGCCCGCACTTGCTAGGCCCACCCCTTCCCGAGCGCCCCACTGGAAACGGTGGGGCGCTCCATTCCTCAGAAAGGCACGTCTTCGTCCAAATCCGCGTCGAACGGATTGTTGCTCCACACGCTCTTCTTCGGGACCACGTAAACGCCCTTGCGGCCCTCAACGCCGTCAATAAGGCCTTTCTGCGCCATCCGGTACAGCTTGTTCATGATGAACCGTCGCGGCTGAGTCACTTTGTGACGCCGCCAGAGTTCGATGATGATCGGATCGAGCGCGACTTCTTTGCCGTTGCCAGAGGCGACAATGTCCCGGAGCTGCTGCTCCAGTTCGTCCACACGCGTCAGGTTCAGCTCCGCCACAACCTCCGGCGGCAGATCGGAAATATCGCCGTATTCGCTGGACAGCGGACGCAGCCGATAGCGTGCGTCCTCGACCTCAGAAATCAGCCTTTCCAAGGCTTCGGCGGTACCCGCGTGGCGCTTCGCAACGTCAGGCTTCTCGTCGGCGTTGTCGCGCGCCCACGTGCGATAGTTCCTTGCCAGAGCCTTGACGGACTCCAGGTGATCGGCCATGATGCCTCCGCTATCCAAGCCGGGCAGGTTCGACCGCGAAGAAGAAACCTGACCCGTATGACGGGCTCGAGTCGCACGCGACTTCGGGCCCGTCATCTTTTCTGAACGAGCGCTGGCCGGCCGTCAAGCGACTCTCGCAAATAATCTTTCGCCTGTCTCGCGTCCCGTCGTTTTTTTGCGCTTGTCTTGCGCTCAGTCGCGTCCTTGTCTTGTCGTTTTCACGCGTTAGGCCGCCCGTAAGTCAGTCGCTTTCCGACGATGCCGCCAAGTGCATTGCGCGCCCGCTGGCGCGGCTGGTCGCCCGGCTCGATCCCGCGGCCGGCGACCTCCGCGTCCGGGTGATCAACCTGCCGGTCGCCAATGCCGCCGCGCTGCCCGGGCGCCAGATCGTGATCTTCGCGCCGCTGATCCGGGGTGCCGCGGGGCCGGATGAGCTGGCCGGCGTGCTCGCCCATGAAATCGCCCATGTCCGCCGCCGCCACGTCGCCCAGGCAATGGTCAGGCAGCTGGGACTGGGCATCTTCACCGCCACGCTGGGCGGATCGGTCGGCAGCAATCTGGACGGGCTGGCCCAGCTGGGCTTCACCCGCGCCGCCGAACGTCAGGCCGATGGCGATGCGCTGGCGATGCTTGGACGGGCGCGCATCTCGCCGCTGGCCACGGCGCGGTTTTTCGACCGGGTGGCGGGCGACGACCCGGCCGGGGGCGTGCCCGGCCTGTCCTATCTGTCGACCCATCCCGATCCGGCCGGCCGCGCCGCGCGCTTCCGCCGCGCAGGCTCGGGCGGCCCGGCCAGCCCGGCGCTGTCCGCCGGCGACTGGCAGGCGCTGCGCGGCATTTGCGGCCGCCGCGCCGGCTAACCGGCTGGGATTTGGCGGCCCGCCTGTGCTAGACGCGCCTCACCAGCCAGCCGAGAAGGACGCACCCGCGATGTTCAACCGCCTGTTCCGCGATCATCCCCGCCAGGTCGGCGAGACCTATGCCGAACATTTCGCCGCCGCGGGCGGTTTCGGCGTGCGGATGGTGGCCGGAGGCGTGGCGTGCATGATCCATGCGCTGGTGCCGGCGCTGTTCGTGACCACTGGCAGCGGCACGGTGAAGCGGCTTTACGACCAGATGGTCGCCAAGCGCGATGCCAAGCGCCGCGCCAATATCGAAATGCTGTCGATCGAATGGGTGATCTGACCGCGCCCGCGCGGCTGGAGAGGCCGGGCCGCCCGGCGCTCGCCTTCCGCCACCGGCCGGGGGCTGGCCCGACGATTATGTTCCTGCCCGGCTATGCCAGCGACATGGCCGGCACCAAGGCGGTCGCGCTCGACGCCTGGGCGGCGCGGCACGGCCGGGCGATGCTGCGCTTCGACTATGCCGGCTGCGGCGACAGCGCCGGGCGGTTCGAGGACGAGACCCTGGCCAGCTGGCGCGACGATGCGCTGGCGATGATCGACCATGTGACCGGGCCGCTGATTCTGGTCGGATCGTCGATGGGCGGCTGGATCGCGCTGCTGGCGGCGCTCGCCCGGCCTGACCGAGTGGCCGGGCTGGTCGGCATCGCCGCCGCGCCCGATTTCACCCAATGGGGCTATGACGCCGCGCAAAAGGCGCAGATCATCGCCGAAGGGCGGATCGCAAGGCCATCCGATTATGGCGCGCCGCTGGTCACCACCCGCGCTTTTTTCGAGGCTGGTCAGTCGCTGCGGCTGCTGGATGGCGAGATTGCACTCGATTGTCCGGTGCGGCTGATCCAGGGTCAGGCCGATCCGGATGTGCCATGGCAGATCGCACTTGATCTGGCGGCGCGCCTGCGTTCATCTCTGGTTCGGATAATGTTGATCAAAGATGGAGATCACCGGCTGTCGCGGCCGCAGGACCTTTCCCTGATCGAAGCGGCGGTCGCAGAACTGACCGGGGACTGAGCGCAGATGCTCATGATGCTGATCGCTGCCGAAGCATCCTGCCTTGATGCAGTGCGTGCCGATCCGGTGCGCGCGGCGCAGATCGCCAATGCCTGGCATCTGAAGGGCGGCGGCGTGCTGGCGCGCCAGTGCCTGGCCTTTGCCTATCTGGCGCAGCAGCGCTGGCCGTCGGCCGCGACCGCGTTCGAACAGGCGGCGCGCGAGGCGGAGGGGGCGCGCGACGACGCGGTTGCCGTCAATCTGTGGGTGCAGGCGGGCAATGCGCGGCTGGCGGGCGGCGAATATGCGGCAGCGCGCCTCGCGCTCGACAAGGCGCTCAGCTCGCCCGATCTGGCCGGCATGGCGCGCGGCGAGGCGCGGCTGGACCGGGCGCGCGCCAATGTCGGGCTGGACGCGCTGACCGAAGCGCGCGCCGATCTCGACGAAGCGCTGAAGCTTGCCCCCGACGATCCGCTCGCCTGGCTGTTGTCGGCGACGCTTGCCCGGCGGATGGGCGATCTCGACCGCGCCCGCGCCGATATCGCGACCGCAGGCAGCCGCGCGCCCGATGATGCGATGGTCGCGCTCGAGGCCGGGCAGATCGCGCTGGCCGCGGGCGCACCCGCCGCCGCCCGGCTGGCGTTCGAGGCCGCGATCAAGGTGCAGCCGAACAGCGAGGCCGCCGGGATGGCGCAGGCGGCCCTTGACCGATTGCCCCCGCAGGGCCAGCCAGAGGCACCATGAAATATCTCCACACGATGATCCGCGTGTCCGATCCGGACGCGACCGTCCGCTTCTTCCAGCTGCTGGGGCTTGAAGAGGTGCGCCGGTTCGACAGCGAACAGGGACGCTTCACCCTGATCTTCCTTGCCGCCCCCGGCCAGGCCGGGGTCGCCGAGGTCGAGCTGACCTATAACTGGCCGGCCGAGGATGGCAGCGCCGAAACCTATAGCGGCGGGCGCAATTTCGGCCATCTCGCCTACCGCGTCGACAATATTTACGACACCTGCCAGCGGCTGATGGACGCCGGGGTGACGATCAACCGGCCGCCGCGCGACGGGCATATGGCGTTCGTGAAGACGCCCGACGGCATTTCGGTCGAGCTGCTGCAGGACGGCTATCTGCCGCCGGCCGAACCCTGGGCGTCGATGCCCAATACCGGCAGCTGGTGATCCGATGGGCCTGGAGATCATCGCCGTGCCGGTGCTGGCGGACAATTATGTCTGGCTGGCGCATGATCCGGCCTCGGGCGACACGGCGGTGATCGACCCGGCGGTGGCAGACCCGGTGCTGGAGGCCGCCGCCGCGCGCGGCTGGACGATCGGCCAGATCTGGAACACCCACTGGCACCCCGATCATGTCGGCGGCAATCTGGCGATCCGGGACGCGACCGGCTGCACGATCACCGGCCCGGCCGGCGAGGCCGACCGCATCCCCGGCATCGCCCGCGCGGTGACGGGCGGTCACCATGTCCGCCTTGGCGCGTTCACGGCCGAGGTGATCGACGTTCCCGCCCATACGGCCGGGCACATCGCCTATCACCTGCCGGCGGCGCAGGCGGCCTTTGTCGGCGACACGCTGTTCGCCATGGGCTGCGGCCGGCTGTTCGAAGGCACGGCCGCGCAGATGTTCGCCAACATGCGGCGCCTGTCCGCCCTGCCCGGGGAAACGCGGGTATATTGCGCGCACGAATACACGCTCGGCAATGCCCGGTTCGCGGTGACGGCCGAGCCGGACAATGCCGAGATCGCCGCACGGTTGCAGGAGGTGATCGCCGCGCGCGCGGCGGGCCAAGCGACCGTGCCGACGACCATCGCCCGCGAACGCGCGACCAATCCGTTCATGCGCGCCCGCGACGCGGAGGAGCTGGCGGCGCGGCGTGCGGCCAAGGACAGTTTTACCGGTTGAGTTGTGCGTATGGAGTGTTGAGCCAGAGGAGAGAGCGATGACAAAGGGTATCGGAATGACGGCCAAAGCCGCGCTCGCGGTGATGGCCGGTGTCGCGGCGCTGGGCGCATCGACGATGGCGCAAGGAGATGCGGGCGGGCGCAGGGAGCGGCCGGTCCATCCGCGCGATGCCAAGGTCGAGGCGCAGTGGCTGGCGGGCAAGGTGGCTGGCAACCCGGTCGACTGCATCTCGCTGACCGAGGCGCGCAGCAGCCGCAATATCGGCGACCGCACCATCCTTTACCGGGTCAACAACAAGCTCATCTATCGCAACGACCCGCCGGGCGGCTGCCCGGGCCTCGCCCCCGGCTCTACGGTGATCAGCCAGACGCCGACCACCCGGCTGTGCCGTGGCGACATCCTGACGGTGCGCGACATGGTCGCCGGGTTCAACAGCGGCAGCTGCACGCTCGGCGCATTCGTGCCCTATCGCACGCCGGGCTGAGGGGTGTTTGCCGCGAGTCTTTTGCTTGGTCGCGGCACCGGCCAGATCCCCCACCCGGCCTCCCAACGGCAGGTTACGCTATGGGAGGCCGGGTTGGGGCGCGGGCCGGTGCCGCCCTTCCCAACAAAAAACTCCCGGCGCCGTTCTTCCCGATCAACGAACTCCGGTCCCCAGCCCCTCAGCCCCGGTACAGCGCGTCCAGCCTGTCGCCATAGGCCTGTTTCAGCACGTGGCGGCGGATCTTCATCGACGGGGTGAGCTGTTCATTCTCGATCGAGAAGGGCGCGTCGGCGACGATGATCCGGCGCACCTTTTCGATCACCGACAGGTCGCGATTGACCCGGTCGACCGCCGCCATCAGCGCATGGCGATAGGCGGGATTGTCGGACAGCGCTGAAAAATCGCATTTATAGTCGTTGGCGACCGCCCATTCCGCCGTCCATTCGGGATCTGGCACGATCACGCCGACCAGATAGGGCCGCCGGTCGCCATAGACCATCGCCTGCAGGATCTCGGGCTGCAGGGTCAGCATCCCCTCGACCTTTTGCGGCGAGACATTGTCGCCCTTGTCGTTGACGATCAGATCCTTTTTGCGGTCGGTGATGACGATCCGCCCGGCGGCGTCCAGATGGCCGATATCGCCGGTGTGCAGCCAGCCATCCTTGAGCACCCGCGCCGTCTCGGTATCATTGCGCCAATAGCCGTGCATGACGAGTTCGCCCCGGCACAGGATCTCGCCATCCTCGGCGATCCGCACCTCGACCTTGGTCAGCGGCGGGCCGACCGTGTGCATCGCCAGCCCCGCCTTGGGCCGGTTGCAGCTGATCACCGGCCCGCTCTCGGTCTGGCCATAGCCTTGCAGCAGGGTGATGCCGAGCGCGTGGAAAAACACGCCGATTTCGGGGTTGAGGGGCGCGCCGCCCGACACCAAGGCCTTGATGCGGCCGCCGAACTTCGCCTGCACCTTGGGCCGGAACAGCCGGCCGAGCAGCAGGTCCATCGGCCGGTCCCAGATCGGAATCCCGCCGGCCAGATCCTTGGCACCCAGCGCGAGCGCGCGGCGCAGCAGCTGCGGTGCCAGCCCGCCCTGCTTGTCGATATTCTTGACGATGCGCTGGCGCAGCACCTCGAACAGCCGCGGCACGACGACCATGATCGTCGGCCGCACCTCCTCGATATTGGCCGCGAGCTTTTCGAGGCTCTCGGCATAATAGATCTGCCCGCCAAGGCCGATGGGCAGGAACTGCCCGCCGCTATGTTCATAGGCGTGGGACAAAGGCAGGAAGGACAGGAACACCTCGTCCCCCCAGCCGAAATCCTCGCTGATGATGTCGATACAGCCCTCGACATTGAGCAGGATCGCGCCGTGATGCTGGCACACGCCGCGCGGCGCGCCGCCGGTGCCGCTGGTGTAGATGATGCAGGCGGTGTCGCCGCGCGCCATCGTTGCCGCCACCCGCGCCGCGCGGCCGGCGACATCGGGCGTCTCGGCGGCGATCAGCGCGTCCCACAGGTGAAACTCCTGCGCGCCGGTCTGGGCCGGGCGCAGCGGCTCGATCGAGATCACATGCCGCGCAGTGTCGGACCGCAGCACCGCGGGCAGCAGCGCGCGCGCCAGCTTGTCGCTCGACACGATGACGGCGGCGGCCCCGCTATTGTCGAGAATGTGCTGATGGTCGCGCTCGGTGTTGGTCGTATAGGTCGGCACGGTCACGCAGCCGGCCGCCATGATCGCCAGATCGGCGATGCACCATTCGGGCCGGTTTTCCGACACCAGCATCACCCGGTCGCCGGGCTTCAGCCCCAGCCGTTCAAGCGCCTGGGCGAGCGCGGTCACGCGCCGCGCGGCCTCGGCCCAGCTGATCGAATGCCATGTCCCGCCGCGTCGCGCCCACAGGAACGGTGCCTCGCCGCGCTCGTCCGCGCGGGTGTAGAACATCGTCACCAGATTGGGGAATTGCTCGAACTGCCGCATCCGATCCTCCTGCCCGCGGCGCAGTCTCGTGGCTGCGCCCTGTTTTATCGTCGTTGTCGTTACTGTTTGAACGCCGCGCCTTCGCTGCGCCGGTCGGCGGCCCCGCTCCACGCCCCGTCGCGCCATTCGGCGGCATTGCCCTTGAGCGGCAGCGTGCGCGCGACCGGGCGATGGCCGAGCGCGGCGAGCGCCGGGGCCAGCGGCTCGAGCGCGCTGCCCTGTTCGATCACCAGCGTGTCGCCGGTCGCATAGAGTTGCGGCGCGGCGATCGCGACCTCGGCGGTCATGCCCCAGTCGAGCACGGCGATGATCGCCTTGGCCACCTGGGCGATGATCGTCGATCCGCCCGCCGCGCCGAGCGCCAGCCGCACATGGCCGTCGGGGCCATAGACGATCATCGGCGCCATCGAGCTGCGCGGCCTTTTGCCCGGCTCCACGCGGTTGGCGACGCGGCGGCCATCCTTTTCGGGCACGAAGCTGAAATCGGTCAGCTCGTTGTTGAGGTAGAAGCCCGCCGCCGTCAGGCCCGAGCCGAACGGCCCCTCGATGGTCGAAGTAAGGGTGGCGACATTGCCCCTGCCATCGACCGCGACCATGTGCGACGTCGATGCCGGTTCGGGCGCGGGGGCGCGCATCACCTCGCTTGCGCCCGGCGGCGTGCCGGCCGGGGCATCGGCCATCCGCCGGTCGGGCGCGATCAGCGCGCTGCGTTCGGCCAGATAGGCGGCATCGATCAGCCCGGCGACGGGCACGGCGACGAAATCCGGGTCGGCGACATGCGCGTCGCGGTCGGCATAAGCGAGGCGCATCGATTCGGCGATCAGGTGCCAGGCGCGCGGATCGCCCGGACCCATCGCCTTCAGGTCGAACCGTTCGAGCTGCTTCAGGATCTGGATGACGGCAATCGGGCCGGAGGCCGGCGGCCCCATGCCGCAGATGCGGTGGGCGCGATAGGTGGCGCACGGCACCGGGCGCTCGCGCGCCGCATAGCTGGCGAGATCGTCCGCGGTCATACGCTGCGGATTGCGCGGCGCGCCGGTGACCGCCGCGACAATCGCGCGCGCGGGCGGCCCGGCATAGAAATGATCCGGCCCGAACCGGGCAATGGCGCTGAGTGTGTCGGCCAGCACCGGGTTGCGGATCAGCGTGCCGGCCGGGTGCGGCTGACCGGCGGCGTCGAAGAACAGGTCGCGGCCAAAGGGGGTGAACCCCGCCCCGCGCCCGCGATTGACCAGAAACTCGTGCAGCCGCGGCGTGATGCGGAACCCGTCGCGCGCCAGCGCAATCGCCGGGGCGAACAGCGCCCGCCAGGGCAGCCGGCCATGACGCTGATGGGCAAGCGCGAACATGCGGATATTGCCCGGCACGCCCACGCTGCGCCCGCCCGGCACCGCATCGGCCCCCGACAGCGGCCGGCCATCGGGGCCGAGGAACAGGTCAGGCCCGGCGGCCAGCGGCGCAGTCTCGCGCCCGTCAAAGCCGCTCAGCCGCCCGGTCCGGGCATCGTGATGGACCAGGAACCCGCCCCCGCCAATGCCCGAGCTTTGCGGCTCGACCACGGTCAGCGCCAGCGCGATGGCAATCGCCGCATCGGCGGCGCTGCCGCCCTTGGCCAGGATCTGCCGCCCGGCATCGGCCGCGCGCGGATCGGCGGCCGACACCACCCCGCCGGCAACCGGGGTGCGGGCGGCGACGGGCCGGGCGGCAAACGGCCCGGCGGCAAAGGGCTGGGCGACCGCGACCAGCGCGGCAAGAGCGAGAGCAAGGGCACGGCTGAACATCGCTTGCGACACTATCGGGCTTTCAGCCAAGCTCAAGCGGCCGCGACCGGCGCATCGACGCCGACCGCTTCGGCGACATTGGCAAAGCCGTCGCGCCGCAGCCGTTCGGCCAGCCCGCGCGCGATCCGCCGCGCCAGCCCCGGCCCGTCATAGACCAGCGCCGAATAGAGCTGGACCAGGCTCGCCCCGGCGCGGATGCGGCGATAGGCCTCGTCCGCGCTGTCGATCCCGCCGGCCGCGACCAGCGGCAGCTTGCCCCCGGTCGCGGCGCGGAACGCGCTGAGCGCGGCGCAGGCAATCGGGGCGAGCGGCGCGCCCGACAGCCCGCCCTGTTCCCCGGCATGGGCAGAAGCGAGCGGCGGGCGCTGGACGGTGGTGTTGGACACGATCAGCGCGCCCACCCCGGCCTCGATCGCCACGCGCGCAATCGCGTCGATCTCGTCGGGCGCAAGGTCGGGCGCGACCTTCAGAAACACCGGTGGCGATTCCCGCTCCGGCCGGCCGGCGAGCGCCGCCGTCACCCCGGCCAGCAGATCGGCGAGCGCGCCCGCCGCCTGCAACGCGCGCAGGCCGGGCGTGTTGGGCGAGCTGATGTTGACGGTCAGATAATCGGCGACCGGGGCCATGGCACGCGCGCCGGCCGCATAATCGGCGATCCGGTCGGCCGCATCCTTGTTGGCGCCGATATTGACCCCGACCGGCCCGGCGCGGCGGCGGAACGCGCTGAGCCGCGCCAGCGCCGCATCCTGCCCCTTGTTGTTGAAGCCCATGCGGTTGATGACCGCGCGGTCCTCGGCCAGGCGGAACAGGCGCGGGCGCGGATTGCCCGCCTGCGGCAGCGGGGTGAGCGTCCCCACCTCGACAAAGCCGAAGCCGAGCGCGAGCAGCCGCGCCGGCACCTCGGCATCCTTGTCGAACCCTGCCGCCAGCCCGACGGGATTGGGGAAATCCAGCCCCGCGACGCGGCAGGCCAGCACCGGATCGCGCTCCGGCCGGCCGCCAAGCGGCGCAAGGCGGAGCGCCGCGATGGTCAGCCGGTGCGCGGTTTCGGCATCGAGCGCGTGGATGGCGGGGCGGAGCAGCGGATAAAGCATCGCCCCCGCACTAGGGCGATGTCGCCGGGCTGGAAACCCTTTCGGCATCGTCCTAGGGAGCCTTTCAGGGTCCCGGCGCGCAGCCAATGCCGCCAAAGCCGTAGCGAGAACAGCGGAGGAAAGAATGAGCGAAGGCGCCAATGTCCAGTTTTCGGAGCGCGAGGCGCTGCTGTTCCACGCATCGGGCCGGCCCGGAAAGCTGGAAATCATCGCGTCCAAGCCGATGGCGACGCAGCGCGACCTGAGCCTTGCCTATTCGCCCGGCGTCGCCGTGCCGGTGCGCGCCATCGCCGCCGATCCGGCGACCGCCTATGACTATACGGCCAAGGGCAATCTGGTCGCCGTGATTTCCAACGGCACCGCGATCCTCGGCCTCGGCAATCTGGGCGCGCTCGCGTCCAAGCCGGTGATGGAAGGCAAGGCGGTGCTGTTCAAGCGCTTCGCCGATGTCGACGCCATCGACCTTGAAGTCGCGACCGAGGATGTCGACCAGTTCATCAACGCGGTCGCGCTGCTCGAGCCGAGCTTTGGCGGCATCAATCTGGAAGACATTGCCGCCCCGGCCTGTTTCGTGATCGAACAGGCGCTGCGCGAGCGGATGAACATTCCGGTGTTCCATGACGACCAGCATGGCACGGCGATCATCACCGCCGCCGGGCTGATCAATGCCTGCCTGCTCACCGGCCGCGAGCTGCGCGACGTCAAGGTGGTGGTGAACGGCGCCGGGGCCGCGGCCATCGCCTGCACCGAACTGATCAAGGCGATGGGCGTGTCGCCCGACAATGTCATCATGTGCGACCGGCAGGGCGTGATCTATCAGGGCCGCACCGAGGGCATGGACCAGTGGAAATCGGCCCATGCCGCGCGAACCGACCGCCGCACCCTGACCGAAGCGCTGGAAGGCGCGGACATTTTCCTCGGCCTGTCGGCGGCGCGCGCGCTCGCGCCCGAAATGGTGATGAAAATGGCCCCCCGGCCGATCATCTTCGCGATGGCCAATCCCGATCCGGAAATCACCCCGCCCGAGGCCAAGGCCGCGCGCCCCGACGCCATCGTGGCGACCGGCCGGTCGGATTATCCCAATCAGGTCAACAATGTGCTCGGCTTCCCGTTCATCTTTCGCGGCGCGCTCGACGTGCGCGCGACGACGATCAATGACGAGATGAAGATCGCCGCCGCCCATGCCCTGGCCGAACTGGCGCGGCAGCAGGTGCCCGAAGAGGTCGCCGCCGCCTATGGCGGGCGCACCCACAGTTTCGGGCCGGACTATATCATCCCCGCCCCGTTCGATCCCCGGCTGATGGAGGTGGTGCCCGCCGCCGTCGCGCGCGCGGCGATGGATTCGGGCGTCGCGACGCGGCCGATCCTCGACCTTCAGGGCTATCGCGACACTCTGAAGGCGCGGCTCAACCCGACCACCTCGGTGCTCACCCTCGCCTATGAAGCCGCCCGCGCCCAGCCCAAGCGGGTGCTGTTCGCCGAGGGCGAGGAGGAAGTGGTGCTGCGCGCGGCGATTCAGGTGCTGGAGGGCGGCTATGGCGTCCCCGTGCTGGTCGGGCGCGACGATGTCCGCGCCCGGCTGGCCGCGCTCGGCTATGCCGATGCCGACCGGATCGAGCTACACAACAGCCGCACCTCGCCGCTCGTCCCGCAGATGGTCGACCGGCTCTATGCGCGGCTCCAGCGGCGCGGCTATCTGCGCCGCGAATGCGAGCGCATGGTCAATCAGGACCGCAACATCTTCGCCGCGCTGCTGCTCGACATGGGCGAGGCCGATGCGATGATCACCGGCGTCACCCGCACCTTTGCGCAGACGATGCGCGAGGTGCGCCGCGTGCTCGACCCGGTCGACCAGTCGATCGCGTTCGGCATCCATGTGCTGGTCGGCCAGTCGCACACGGTGTTCATGGCCGACACGACGGTCAACGAACGGCCCGAGGCGCATGAACTGGCCGACATCGCCGAACGCACCGCCGCCGTCGCCCGGCGCATGGGGCATGAACCGCGCGTCGCCTTTCTCAGCTATTCGACCTTCGGCAACCCGCCGGGTGCCTATCTGGACAATATCCGGGGGGCGGTGGCGCTGCTCGACCAGCGCGGCGTGGGCTTTGAATATGAAGGCGAAATGGCCCCGGACGTCGCGCTCAATCCGCGCGTGATGGCCAAATATCCGTTCAGCCGCCTGTCCGGCCCGGCCAATGTGCTGGTGATGCCGGGCCTGCAATCGGCCAATCTGTCGGCCAAGCTGCTGCGCGAACTGGGCGGCGATTCGATCATCGGCCCGATGCTCGTCGGCATGGAAAAGCAGGTGCAGATCGCCACCATGGGCTCGACCGCATCCGAACTGGTGACGCTCGCGGTGCTGGCGGCCAGCGGCATCGCACGCTGAGAGGCAGGCCGGGAAGGGGCTTGTCTGGTCGCGGCACCGGCCCGCGCCCCCACCCGGCCTCACGGGCGGCAGGTTACGCTATGGGAGGCCGGG
>DBAW01000098.1:6331-10440 GCA_002291855.1 Sphingomonas sp. UBA1000 | reverse complement strand
GGGAGGCCGGGTGGGGGTGCGGCGCGAGCCGCACCACAAACAACCCCGCGCCGCGACCGGATAAGAACCCGCTTACGGTCCGCCGGTATTGTCGTTGGGCATCTGGCCCTGCCCGCCCGGCGCGCCGACGCGGCCGATATTGCCGAAAAACTCGGCAAAGAAGCCGCGTTCGCGGCCCAGCGTCGGTGTCTTGTCCTTGACCGGATCGATACGGGCGACCCGCTCGACACCGCTGCGCCCGACCGAGGCGACATTGCCATTGGCGTCGAAATGCACATGGAACAACGTCTGGTCGGTCGCGCTGGGGCGGCTGAAGGCCAGCTGGCGCGTCTCGATGCCCAGATAATACCAGTCGCGATTGGCGAACTGGCCGACAAAGCTGGGCCGGCCGAGCACGCGCTGCACCGAATCGCGGTTGTCGACGCCCGGCTCGACCGTCGCGATCAGCTGGGTGTCGATCAGATAGCCCTGATGCCCCTTGATGCGGGTGCAGCCCGAGGCGCCAGCCGCGATGGCGAGGATCGCGACGCCGATGCGCAGGCGCCGCCCAAACACACTCATTCCTGTCTCCCGGACATGGCCGGCGCGGCCAAGCATTGCGCTTGCCGCCCTTGGCCTCAATATGCGGGGCGACGCCCCGGCACAAGGCAGCGGGGCCGATGGAGCCGCCATGTCCTTCCTTTCCCGCCTGTTCGGGTCCAACGACGCGCGCGAGGCGATGCGTCCACTCTACAACGCCGTGGTCGCGGCCGGCCGCGAACCGCATTGGTATCGGCTGGGCGGCGTCGCCGATACGATCGACGGCCGGTTCGAAATGATCAGCGCGGTGCTGGCGCTGGTCTATGCCCGGCTGGAACACGAGGCTGATCAGGCGCAGAACATCGCCTGGCTGACCGAGCTGTTCGTCGACGACATGGAAAGCCAGCTGCGCGAAATCGGCATTGGCGACATGGTGGTCGGCAAGCATATGGGCCGGATGATGGCGGCGCTGGGCGGCCGGATCGGGGCCTATCGCGACGGCATGGCGACCGGCGGGCTGGAGGCGGCGCTGGTCCGCAACCTGTATCGCGGGCAGGAGCCGCCGGCTGCCGCCCTCACCCACACCGCCGACCGGCTGCGCACGCTGCGGCTGGCGCTTGACGGCATGGGTGCGGACCGGCTGGTCGCGGGAGAAATGCCTTGATCGCGCCCGAGTTTTCCCGGCCCGTCGAAGCATCGACCATCGGTGCCGAGCCGCGCAGCATGGAGATCGTCGCCGGCGAGGATGAACGCCGCCGGCTGGCGGGCCGGTTCCGCCTTGCCGCGATCGGCCGGCTGGAGGCCGGGCTGCGCCTCGTCCGCCGGGGCGAGGCGATCCATGTCGAGGGCATGGCATCGGGCGAGGCGGTGCAGCACTGCGTCGTCACCGGCGATCCGGTGCCGGCCGCGCTCGAGGTGCCGGTTGCCGTGCGGTTCGTCGCCGGCACCCCCGCCGCCGGGCCGGACGAGGAGGTGGAGCTGAGCGCCGAGGATCTCGACACGCTGCCCATCGAGGATGGCCGGATCGACCTGGGCGAGCTGGTGGCCGAAAGCTTCGCGCTCGCGCTCGATCCCTATCCGCGCGCGCCCCATGCCGATGCGGCGCTGGCGGCGGCGGTGCCGGACGGGGGCACGGGCGGCGGTGCCTTTGCCGCGCTCGCCGCGCTCAAGGGCCGGATTCCGCCCGCCGATTGACGCCCCCGCGCCCGCCCGGCCATGCTGATCGAAAATCGGGGGACGGGACGCGGGCGATGGACAGGCTGACAATCGACAATCACGGTGTGCGCCTGCACATGATCGCTGCTGGCCCCGAAAGCGGCGGGCCGGAGCATGCCGGGCGCCCCCCGATCCTGTGCGTCCATGGCTGGCCCGAACTGGCGCAGAGCTGGCACCACCAGATCGCCCATTTCGCGGCGCGCGGCCACCGGATCGCCGCCATCGACGTGCGCGGCTATGGCCGCAGCGACAAGCCGCACGACATTTCCGCCTATCGGCTAAGCGTGCTCGCCAGCGATGTGGCGGCGGCGATCGACCGGCTGGGCGGGCGCGCGATCCTGTTCGGCCATGACTGGGGGGCGCCGATTGTCTGGCACACCGCGCTGCGCCACCCGGAGCGGGTGATCGCGGTCGCGGGGCTGAGCGTCCCCTATGCGCCGATGGGCGACACCCCCTATCTGGCGCAGATGCGCGCCGTGCATGCTGGGCGGTTCTTCTACCAGCTCTATTTTCAGGACGAGGGCGTGGCCGAGGCGGAGCTGGGCGGCGATCCCGACGCGCTGCTCAAAATCTATTACGGCATTTCAGGCGCGGGCATGGCCGCCGGGGCGATGAAGCCCAAGCCCGAGGGCGCGACCTTTCTGGAGGGCATGCCCCTGCCCGACCGGATCCCCGACTGGTTGGGGCAGGACGAACTGGAGGCCGCCAAGGCCGCCTTTGCCGCCGGCGGCTGGCGCGGCCCGCTCAACCGCTACCGCGCCCAGGATCTGGATTTCGACGAACGCGCCCCGGTCAAGGGCCGGCCGATCACCCAGCCGGCCTGCTTCATCGGCGGCGCGCTCGATCCGGTGCGGCTGTTCGTGCCGGGCGTCGATCTCTATGCGTTCGCCGGCGCGCACTGCGCCGATTATCGCGGCACGACGATCATCGACGGTGCCGGCCACTGGGTGCAGCAGGAAGCGCCGGCCGCCACCAACGCCGCGCTCGAGGCGTTCGTCGCCGGGCTGGGCTGAACGACGGCCGGCCCGACCCGGCCGGCCGCTCCCTGCCCCGGCTGGCACATGCTTTAATGCGCGAGCAGCAGCGGCAGGCGGCTTTCGCTCAGCATCGTGCGGGTGACGCCGCCAAACAGCGCCTCGGCAATCGGGCGGTGCTTATAGGCCCCCATGACCAGATAATCGGCCCCCCAGCGCGCCGCCTCGGCGGCCAGTGCGGCGGCGATGGTGCCGGGCGCGGCGAGGATCGCCGCCTCGACCGCCCGGCCATGGCGGGACAGATAGGCCGCCCCATCCTCGATCGGGATGCCGGCATCGCGCTCGCCGATCTGCACGATGCGCACCTCGGTGGCGGCGAGCAGCAGCGGCAGCGCGCGCTGCACGGCGTTCATCGCCTGCGCCGAGCCGTCCCAGCCGATCAGCGCCCGCCCCAATGGCCGAAAGCCGCGCATGTCGTCGGGAACCGCCAGGACCAGCGCATCGCAATCGGTGAGCACCTGGGTGGCGACGGCGCGCATGTCGGGGGCGGGAAACGCCTCCATCCGCCGGTTGAGCACGATCACATCCGCCGTCCCGGCGGCATCGACCAGCGACGCGCCCAGATCGCCGATCGATTCGCGCCATGACCAGCTGACATCCTCCTGCGCCAGCCGGCCTTCGAGCCGGGCGCGATTCTCGCCTTCGCGGGCGCGGGCCTCGTGCAGCAGCGACACCTCGCCAAAGCCGCCATAGACGCCGTCGACCATCGCCGGCATCTCGACGACGCCGAGACAGCTCAGATGGCCGCCCACCGCGCGCGCCAGATCGAGCGCCGCCTGCAGCCGCGCTTCCTGGCCGGCATCGTCATGCACCAGCAGCAGAATGTTCTTCATCGCCCATCCTCCTTCACAGCCGGCCGATCCGCCTCGGCAGCCGGAACCGGGGCAAGGCTAGGAAGGGCGGCCGCCGCATCATATCCGCAATGCTACGGACCGGCGAAGCGCTGTCGGGCCGCCCCGGTCAGGGGATCGCGCGGGCCAGTTCGTCGCGGAACCGGGGATGGGCGATGGCGACCAGCGCCTCGGCGCGCTGGCGCAGGCTTTTGCCGTCGAGGTCGACCGCGCCATATTCGGTGACGATGGTCTGGGCATCGTTGCGCGGCGTCGTCACCGGCCCGGCAAGCGCGGGCACGATACGCGACACGGTGCCATCGCGCGCGGTGGACGGGCAGGCGATGATCGACCGCCCCCCGCGCGAAGCCCGCGCGCCGCGCACGAAATCGAGCTGGCCGCCCGCGCCGCTATACTGCCGGCCGAGCAGATGTTCGGAGTTGCACGCCCCCGACAGATCGACCTCGAGCGTCGCATTGACCGACACGACGCCGTCATTCTTGGCGATGTG
>DBAW01000098.1:0-5917 GCA_002291855.1 Sphingomonas sp. UBA1000 | reverse complement strand
AAATCGTAAAAGGCCCGGTCCCCCATCGCAAAGGTGAACACGCTGCGCCCCTGAAAGGTCGTCTTGCGCCGGTTGGTGACCGCGCCCGCGGCGATCAGCGCCGCCAGCGCCGGGGTCATCAACTCGGTATGGATGCCAAGGTCGCGCCGGTCGCCGAGCAGCGCGCACACCGCATTGGGCAGGCCGCCAATCCCCATTTGCAGGCACGCGCCGTCATCGATCATACCCGCGACGATATGGGCGATGGCCTGTTCCTCGGCCGAGGGCGGCGGAAAGGCGAGATCGGGCAGTGGCGTGTCGCCTTCGACGATCATGTCGACTTCCGACACGTGCAGCAGCGAATCGCCCAGCACGCGCGGCATGTTGGGATTGACCTCGACGATCAGTCGCCGCGCCGCGCGGGCGACGCGCGTCGCATAGTCATTGGCGGTGCCGAAGGTGAACCAGCCATGCCGGTCCATCGGCGACACGGTGACAATGAACGCATCGGGGCGCACATGATCGGCGAGCAGCCGGGGCGCGGCGCTGAACGCGGTCGGCACGAACTCGACCGGGCGGCGGCCCTCGGCCTCGCCCTTGCGGATCAGCGCGCGTTCGATCGCGGTCAGGAACATGCAGTGCGGCCGGATGCGGTCGAGCAGCTCATAGCGCAGCACCGTCTGCGCGGCATGGACGAGTGAATGGAAATACCAGAGGTTGAACCCGGCCAGCCCCCCGCTTTCGACCCGCGCGGCAAGCGCCGCCAGCAGCGCCGGAGGCTCGGCAATCGCCATGCCCATCACCACATTGGCTCCGGCCGCGATCCCGGCGACCGCCGCCTCCGCGCTCATCAACCGCGACCGGTAATCGTCGGCGGCGCTCATTGCGCCATCTGGCCCTCGCACACCACGACCCGATAGGGCAGCTTTTCCCCGTCCGGCTCGGTGATCGTCACATATTCGCCGGGCTTCAGCCGGTGGGTTTCGAGGTGGAACAGATCCTCGTCATCGGCCTCGCCCAGCGCATAGCTGAACGCCCAGCCCCGTCCCTTGCGGACAAGATAGCCCGACCGGTCGCGCTCGTTCGGCCAGTGGCGGCGCACCGTCGCCAGCGCGGGCTGGCGGCTGAGCGCGTCCTCGTCCAGCAGCCCCTCATTGTCGAGCGGCAGGTGCAGCAGATAGGCGCGGCTCGCCGACCCGTTGGGAAAACCGGGGGCGCGGGCGAGTTCGAGGCGGACGGTTTTCCAGCTCATGGCACGAAAGCTGCCCGAGCCGGCCGCCGGGCCGATATACGCATTGATACGGAGCGCGGATTTGGCAAGGAAAGCCCATGGCTTTTTCCAAGTCCTCCATGGCCCGGCTGTCGGACGCGCATCTGCGCTCGATCCTGTCGACCGTGCCTGATGCGATGGTGGTGATCGACTCGAGCGGCATCATCCAGTCGTTCAGCACCGCGGCCGAACGCATGTTCGGCTATGGCGAGGCCGAGGTGCTGGGCGAAAATGTCAGCATGCTCATGCCCTCGCCCGACCGCGAGCGGCACGACAGCTATATGCATCATTACATGACGACCGGCGAACGGCGGATCATCGGCATCGGCCGGCTGACCACCGCGCGGCGGCGCGACGGCACCACCTTTCCGATCGAACTGGCAATCGGCGAGGCGCGCGCCGGCGAGGAACGGCTGTTCACCGGCTTCATCCGCGACCTGACCGAGCGCCAGCAGACGCAGCGCCGGCTGCAGGACCTGCAGGCAGAGCTGGGCCATGTCGGCCGGGTAAGCGCCATCGGCACGCTGGCCGCGGCACTGGCGCACGAGCTGAACCAACCGCTGTCGGCGATCTCGACCTATATGGAGGCGGCGCGCGACCTGCTCGACGACCCGACGCCCGACACAGTGGCGCTGATCCGCGAGGCGTTCACCGAAAGCGCGGCGCAGGCGATCCGCGCCGGGCAGATCGTCCGCCGGCTGCGCGATTTCATCGCCCGGGGCGAGGCGGAACGGCGGATCGAAAGCCTGAGGGTGCTGCTCAACGAAGCCAATGCGCTGGCGCTGGCCGGGGGCGGCGACCACGGCGTCGACGTGCTGGTGGAACTCGCCCCGGCAGCCGATCTGGTGCTGGTCGACCGCATCCAGGTGCAGCAGGTGTTCCTCAATCTGGTGCGCAACGCCATCGAGGCGATGGAGGGGGCCGAGGTCCGCAAGCTCGAGATTCGTGCCGAACCGGCGGCCGACGGCATGGTTCATATCAGCATCGCCGACAGCGGCCCCGGCCTGGCCCCCGCCATTGCCGCCAATCTATTCGAACCCTTTCAAAGCACGAAGGAAAGCGGCATGGGACTGGGGCTGTCGATCTGCCGGACGCTGATCGAGGCACAGGGGGGACGGATCTGGGCGGAACCGTCGGCGCTGGGCGGCACGGCGTTTCATTTCACCCTGATCGCAGCCAATGGAGAGGCGCATGGCTGAACGGCACGTCTATGTGGTCGACGATGATGAGGCGATCCGGCGATCGCTGAACTTCATGCTGCGCACCTCGGGACACAAGGCGGAGCTGTTCACCTGCGGCGAGGATTTCCTGAAGGCGGGGCCGAAGCTCGCCCCCGGCTGCGTGCTGCTCGACATCCGCATGGACGGGATGGACGGGTTGCAGGTGCAGCAGGCGATGGCCGAACGCGGCATCGGCCTGCCGGTGATCGTGATGACCGGGCATGGCGACATTGCGCTCGCCGTCCGCGCGATGAAGGCCGGGGCGGTCGATTTCCTTGAAAAGCCGTTTGAAAAGGCGGTGGTGCTGGCCGCGCTCGACCAGGGTTTCGCCCGGATCGAGCGGTCGGACCTGCGGCGGCTGCGCGCCGACGAGGCCCGCACCCGGATCGAGGCGCTGACCCCGCGCGAGCGCGACGTGCTGCGCGGGCTGGTCGAAGGGCTGCCGAACAAGTCGATCGCCTATGATCTGGGCATCAGCCCGCGCACCGTGGAGATCCACCGCGCCAATGTGATGCAGAAGCTGGCCGTCAAAAGCCTGTCCGAGGCGCTGCGCATCGCCTTTGCCGCCGAGCTGGGCGAACAGCGCGAGGGCGGCGAGGACGGCGAAGCGGGCGGCGACTCGGCGGGCTAGGGCATTTTGAAGCCGGGTTGGGCCACCCGGCGGCGCGGCCCGGCCGGATCATGCCCTAGGTAGCTTTCCGGGTCGCATCGCCCCCCGACCCGGCCCATGATCCCGCCATCGGCAACGGGGCGGGAGCGCGGCGGGGTGCAGGACGATGCGGCAAGGCGGCCTGACGCGGGCGGAATGGCGCGCGGCCCCGGTTCGGACACGCCCGACCACGGGGCGGCATTCGCGGATCTGGTGATCGCAGCCTGGTGCTGGCCGTGGCTGGCGGCGCCGGCGGTCATGGGGGCTGCACAGGCCCTGTTCGGCCAGACGGCGCATCCGCCCCATCACCCCCAGCTGCCGGTGCCCGACACCATCGCCGCGCATGACGATCATGGCCTGTTCGCCTGACCCCCGCCTGTTCAGGCGCGCGCCGGAGCGGCATAACATAGATGAGGGTTATTGGATCATTCCGTCGTTAACGGGGAATGGATGACATTTGGCCCCCTTGTCCTGAAACTCGCGGCCTTTGCCCGGCTGTCGCAAGATGATCGGGCGGCCCTGGACAGGCTGGCCCGCAACCAGCGCGAGGTCGCGCCACGCCGCGACCTGATCCGCGAGGGCGACCAGCCGCGCTTCGTTCATCTGATCGTCGATGGCTGGGCGTGCCGCTACAAGACCTTGCCCGACGGGCGGCGACAGATCGTGGCGATCTTCCTGCCCGGCGATCTGTGCGATCTGAACGTCTATGTGCTGCGCGAAATGGATCACAGCGTCGGCGCGATCACCCGGCTGCGCGTCGCCGACATCTGCCGCGAGGACATGGCCGGGCTGACCGAGGCGCATCCGCGCATCACCCAGGCGCTGTGGTGGCACGAACTGGTGACCGCCGCGATCCAGCGCGAATGGACGCTCAACCTTGGCCAGCGTTCGGCCTATGAGCGCATCGCGCATCTGCTGTGCGAACTGTTCATGCGCCTGCAGCTCGTCGATCTGGTGCGCGCGGACTCGTGCGATTTCCCGATGACGCAGAACGACATCGCCGATGCGACCGGGCTGACCCCGGTGCATGTCAACCGCACGCTGCAGGAGCTGCGCCGCGCCGGGCTGATCGTGCTGCAGGGGCGCACGCTCACCATCCCCGATCTGAAGGCGTTGCAGGCCGCCGCGCTGTTCAGCGCCAATTATCTGCACCTGGGGCGCGACGGGCGCCATCTCGACGCCAATGACTGAACCCGCCGAAGACCCCGAGCGCGAGCGGCTGAGGCTGGCGCTCGAGGTCGGCCGGCTGGCGACATGGGACTGGGAGCTGGACAGCGGCGATGTCGTCTGGAACGACGAGCATTACCGGATGCAGGGCTATGCGGTGGGCGAAGTCGCGCCGAGCTTTGCCGCCTGGGCGGCCCGCGTCCATCCCGACGATCTGAGCGAAGTGGTGGCGGCGATCGAGGCCGCCCGCGACAGCCGCACCGACTATCGCCACACCTTCCGCAACCTGCTGCCGGGCGATGTGGTGCGCTGGGCCTCGGCACGGGGCCGGTTCTTCTATGCCCCGGATGGCGCGCCGCTGCGCATGATCGGGGTGATGGAAGACGTCACCGAGGCGCGGCTGGCGCAGGAGGCGCTGGCCGACCGCGAACGGCGGCTGCGCGCGCTGGTCGGCGAGCTGCGCGACCGGGTGCGCAACACCCTTGCCCGCATCCGCGCGATCGTGCGCAGCACCGCCGATGCGGCGATGTCGGTCGAGGATCTGACCGCGCGGCTGATCGGCCGGGTCGAGGCGGTGTCACGCATCCAGAGCGCGGTGACGCGCGATCCGTCGATCGGGGTCGATCTGGCCGGCCTGATCCGTGACGAGCTGCTCGCCCATGCGCTGCGCGACGGCCCGGTGATGACGGTGCGCGGGCCGGATCTGCTGCTCGCGGTTCCGGTTGCCGAGATGATGAGCCTCGCCATCCATGAACTGACGGTCAATGCGGTCGTGCACGGCGCGCTGGGCAAGGATGACGGGCGGCTCGACCTCAGCTGGGATCTGGACGCGGGCGACCATTTCCATCTGCGCTGGCGCGAATATGGCAGCGTCGCGCCCCCCGCGCCCGGTGAAGGTTTCGGGCTGGACCTGCTGCTGCGCGCCCTGCCGCGCGATCTGGGGATGACGACGCGGCTGGCGTTTGAACCCGGCGGGATCAGCTTCGACATCGAGGGGCCGGCGATGCGCCTGCGCGCCCCCGCCCCCGGCCAGGCCGTCATTCCCCCCGAATCCTGAGCGGCTGCCCGCCGACCGGGCCGCCGGGCGAACCCGCCCGGCGTCGGAAACATCTCAGGCCGGGCTGGCGTCCGATGCCGGATCGGCAGCGGCGGCGCGTGGCCGGCGGGTGCGGCGGCGCGGTGCCTCGCCGGCACCGTCATCACCCCCGGCATCGGCCGGTTCGATGGCGATGGCCGGCGGCAGGCGATCGGCCTCGATCGCGGGCGCGGCCGCTTCGCCGTCCTCGCCCTCTTCGCGGCGGCGGCGCGGGCGGCGGGTGCGACGGGTTTCGCCATCCCCATCGGCATCGGCCTCGGCCGGCGACGGCGCGGCGGGGGCATTGCCCTGCCCGTCATCGCCATTGCGGCGCGGCGCGCGTTCGCGCTGCTCGGGGCGGCGCTGGGGCCGCGTTTCGGGGGCGGCGTCGAACTCCTCGCCCTCGTCGAAATCATCCTCGGCGGCGTCGTCGCGCGGCCGGCGCTGATCCTCGAAGCGGGCGCGGGATTCGCTCAGCACGCGGAAATAATGATCGGCGAACTGGAGATAATATTCGGTGGTGACCCGGTCCCCAGCCATCTGGGCGTCGCGCGCGA
>DBAW01000063.1:4493-5721 GCA_002291855.1 Sphingomonas sp. UBA1000 | reverse complement strand
TCCCAACGGCAGGATACGCCATGGGAGGCCGGGTGGGGGTGCGGGCCGGTGCCGCCCCTGCGCCGCAAGGCGCAGCACAAACAACCCCGCCCCCGCGGCGCACGCCGCACCACAAACACCCCCGGGCTCAGCTGCTGTCGACATTCATCCCGCTGCGAAAGTTCAGGCGGCGCGAGACCGTGTAGTCGACGACGGCGACGAGGAAATAGGCGAGTGCGTGCTGGACCCGCCATGGCCAGCGCCGCCAGCCGCTCAGGTCCGCCAGCCGCCATTGCCGCGCCGTCGCGCACTCGCCCTCGAAATAGTCCGTCAGCTGCCGGGCGAAGGCCGGATCCTCGATGCGCAGCATCAGCTCCATGTTCAGGAACAGGCTGCGCATGTCGAGATTGGCCGAGCCGATATGGACGGTGTCGTCGATCACATAGAGCTTGGTGTGCAGCCTTTGCCGGTCATATTCATGGATGCGCGCCCCGCGCCGCAGCAGCCCCGGATAGGTGAAGCGCGCCGCCGCGATGGTGGTGCCATTGTCCGACCGGCCGGCGGTCAGCAGCTGCGCCGATCCGCGCCGCGCCACCCGTTCGATGCGGCGCAGCCATGTCGGCGCAGGGGCGAAATAGGCGGTGATCAGCCGCAGCCTTGTGGCTGCGCCCAGATCGGCGCGCAGCTGCGCGGCCCAGGGGCTGATACGGATCGTCGGCCCGCCGAGCAGCCAGCGCACCTGCCCGTCGCGCTCGCTCCAGCCGAACAGCGCCCGGCGCAGCGCGCGCATGCGCGGGCGCTTCTGCCCCGACCAGGCGAACACCATGTCGAAATAGCCGGTCAGCCGCCCCGCCGCCGGGCCGGCGACGATCAGCCCCAGATCGCGCCAGCCATCGGGATCGCCCTCGGCGAAATAGGAATCGTCGATGTTGAAGCCGCCGATCAGCGCCACCGCCTCGTCGGCCAGGGCGAGCTTCTGGTGGTTGCGCAGCAGATAGCGCCGCCCGAGCCGGGGGATGAAGCGGCAGATGTCCGCCCCCGCGTCGCGGAGCGGGGCGAGAAACGGATCATCGGCGGTGCTGCCGAACCCGTCGAGCAGCAGCCTGACCCTGACCCCGCGTGCCGCCGCCGCGACCAGCGCGTCGCGCACCCGCGTTCCCGCCGCATCGGGGGCGAAGATGTAATAGAGCAGGCGCAGCGACGTCTTCGCCCCGTCGATCAGATCGATGAGCGCCGCCAGCCGGTCCGG
>DBAW01000063.1:0-4096 GCA_002291855.1 Sphingomonas sp. UBA1000 | reverse complement strand
TCCCCGGTCTGCTGTTCAATCTCCACATGGCGGTGATGGCAAAGCGGGCGGACGCGCGCAACGTCGCCGGGCGCGCTTGGGTGCGCCGCGTTTACATTGACTCCGCCGCGCGTGCCGCCTATGTGACCCGCTTTCCGCACAACCCGCTTTTTCTGGAGCGTTTATGGCGCGCGTTACTGTCGAGGATTGCGTCGACAAGGTTCCGAACCGCTTCGATCTCGTGCTGCTGGCGGCGCAGCGCGCCCGGCAGATTTCGGGCGGCGCCGAGCTGACGCTGGACCGCGACCGCGACAAGAACCCGGTCGTCGCGCTGCGCGAGATCGCCGAACAGACGATCCTGCCGGTCGACCTGCATGATGCGGTCGTCTCCGGCCTGCAGCGCGTGCAGATCGACGATGATGACGCGCCCGATGAAGTCGGTTCGCTGGCCGCTTCGGCCGAGGCGCTGCGCCTCACCGCCGCCGCGCCGCCGCGCAACCAGAATCTCGGCCCGGATTACGAATAAGCCGGGCGCGTTGCGCAGGCTGATCCGCACAGCGGCGCGGGGGGCAACCTCCGCGCCGCTCGTGTTTTTGGTGCGCCCCTTGTCTCCGGTGCCGGCCGGTCGTGCCGCGCGGCGTGACTTCGCGCACCGTTTCCGTTAAGCGCGCGGCTCTTATGGCCGACACTCAGACCGATTTCCGCGACACCGTCTTCCTGCCGAAGACCGATTTCCCGATGAAGGCCGGGCTGGCCCAGAAGGAACCCGCGATCCTTGCGCGGTGGGACCGGATCGGCCTGTATCAGCGGCTGCGCGCCGCCCGCGCCGGGGCGCCGCGCTTCATCCTTCATGATGGCCCGCCCTACGCCAATGGCGACATCCATATGGGCCATGCGATGAACAAGGTGCTCAAGGACATCATCGTCCGCACCCAGTCGCTGCTGGGCAAGGATGCGCCCTATGTGCCCGGCTGGGACTGTCACGGCCTGCCGATCGAATGGAAGATCGAAGAGGAATATCGCAAGCAGAAGAAGAACAAGGACGAGGTTCCCGCCGCCGAGTTCCGTGCCCAGTGCCGCGCCTATGCCGACAAATGGGTGGGCGTGCAGAAGGCGCAGTTCCAGCGCCTCGGCATCATGGGCGACTGGGATGATCCTTATCTGACGATGACGTTCGACGCCGAGGCGACGATCGTCGGCGAGCTGCTGAAGTTCGCCGAGAGCGGCCAGCTTTATCGCGGTGCAAAGCCGGTGATGTGGTCCCCGGTCGAAAAGACCGCGCTCGCCGAGGCCGAGGTCGAATATGAGGATGTGACCTCGACCCAGATCGATGTCGCGTTCGAGATTGTCGAGGCCCCGAACGCGTCGGAACTGGTCGGCGCGCATGCGGTGATCTGGACGACCACGCCGTGGACGATCCCGGTCAACCAGGCTTTGGCCTATGGGCCGGAAGTCGAGTATGTGCTGGTCGAGCCGTCCTATGACCGCGCGCTCAGCGATGCGTCATTCGACAACGCCGCCAACATCCTGCCGAAGCGGCTGCTGATCGCCCGTGACCTGATCGCCACCGCGCAGAAGCGGATGGGCATCACGTCCGTCGTCGAACTCTGGTCGGGCAAAGGCAGCGACCTTGCCGGCGCGAAGGCCCGCCATCCGATGCATGCGCTGGGCGGCTTTTTCGCCGCCCCCCGGCCGTTGCTGCCCGGCGATTTCGTGACCACCGATGCCGGGACCGGCCTTGTCCATATGGCCCCGGATCATGGCGAGGACGATTTCGCGCTGTGCCGCGCGCATGACATCCATCCGGTGTTCGCGGTGATGGACGATGGCCGCTACCGCGACGACTGGGCATGGCTGGGCGGCGCGGACGAACGGCGGCTGAGCGTCATCAACCCGAAGTTCAATGCGCCCGAAGGGCCGATCTGTGCCGATCTGCGCGCGGCGGGGGCCTTGCTGTCGGCCGGGGCGTTCCAGCACAGCTATCCGCACAGCTGGCGGTCCAAGGCGCGGATCATCTTCCGCTGCACGCCGCAATGGTTCATCGGCATGGACCGGCCGGTCGTGCTGCCCGGTCAGGCGGACGCGGCGGGCGAGGCCGCGCCGACGCTGCGCGGCCTCGCGCTCAATGCCATTGCCGAGACCCGGTTCGTGCCCGACAAGGGGCGCAACCGCATCGGCGCGATGGTCGAAGGCCGGCCGGACTGGGTGATTTCGCGCCAGCGCGCCTGGGGCGTGCCGATCGCGCTCTATCTCGACCGGCGCACTGGCGACTATCTGCGCGATGCCGAGGTCAATGCCCGGATCGTCGCCGCCTTCCGCGCCGGCGGGGCCGATGCGTGGTTCGGGGCCGATCATCAGGCGCTGCTCGGCCCGGGGCGCGACCCGGCCGATTACACGCCGGTCACCGACATTCTCGATGTCTGGTTCGACAGCGGCTCCACCCATGCCTTTGTCGTCGAGGCGCGTTACGGGGCCGGCGTGCGCGCCGACCTGTATCTGGAAGGGTCGGACCAGCATCGCGGCTGGTTCCAGTCCTCGCTGCTCGAAGCGTGCGGCACGCGCGGGCGCGCGCCTTATGCGGCGGTGCTCACCCATGGCTTCGCGCTCGACGGGCAGGGGCGCAAAATGTCGAAATCGCTCGGCAATGTCGTCGATCCGCTCAAGGTCATCCAGGATTCGGGGGCCGACATTCTGCGCCTGTGGGTCGCCTCGACCGACTATTTCGAGGATGTCCGCATCGGCAAGGAAGTGCTGGCGACGACCAGCGATGCCTATCGCAAGCTCAGGAATACCTTCCGCTATCTGCTCGGCGCGCTCGACGGGTTCGATCCGGCCGAGGCGGTGACCGAGTTCCCGGAGCTGGAGACCTATATCCTCCACCGGCTGGCCGAGCTGGACGCCGAGCTGCGCGAAGCGGCCGATGCGTTCGAGCTCAACCGCTATGTCCGCCGCATCGCCGAGTTCGCGAACGAGGATCTGTCGGCCTTCTTCTTCGATATCCGCAAGGACAGCCTGTATTGCGATGCGCCCGCCGCGCCGCGCCGCCGCGCCTATCGCACGGTGCTCGACATTCTGTTCGGCGCGCTCGTCCGCTATCTGGCACCGGTGCTGCCCTTTACCGCCGAGGAGGCGTGGCAGAGCCGCTGGCCCGATGATGAGGGGTCGGTGCATCTGGCGGTGTGGCCGCAGATCGATGCCGGCTGGCTGAACCCGGCGCTGGGGGCCAAATGGGCCGAGCTGCGCGCGCTGCGTTCGGCGGTGACCGAGGCGATCGAGCCGCTGCGCCGCGACAAGCTGATCGGATCGAGCCTTGAGGCCGAGATCACCGTGCCCGGCCAGTATGACGCCGATCTGGAAGAGCTGTTCATCGTGGCGAAGGTGTCGCCGGGCGATGCCATCGCCGTGACGCGCACCGACGCCCATAAATGCGGCCGCTGCTGGCGGCATCTGCCCGATGTCGCGGCCGATGGCGCGCTGTGCGGCCGCTGTGCCGAGGTGGTCGGTGGCTGAGCCGGCGTTCGGGAGCGGCGCGGCCGACGATGCCGGGCTGGCGCGGCTGCGTGCCACCGGGCTGGCGCTGGCGGGCGCGGTGTTCCTGATCGACCAACTGGTCAAATATTGGGTGATCGGGCCGCTCGCGCTCCAGCTGCATGGCCAGATCGTGCTGCTGCCGGTGTTCAACCTCACCTGGGTGCAGAATTACGGCGTCTCGCTCGGCTTTCTGACCGCCAGCAGCGATCTGGCGCGCTGGGCGCTGGTGGCGATGACCGGGCTGATCGCGACCGGCGTGCTCGTCTGGATGTGGCGCGAACGCAGCCGCGCCGATGTATGGGCGCTGGCGGCGGTGCTGGGGGGTGCTGCGGGCAACATTCTCGACCGCATCCGCTTTGGCTATGTGGTTGATTTTCTCGACCTTCATTTCGGGGAATTTCGCCCGTTTTTGGTCTTCAATGTGGCCGACGCCGCGATTACCATCGGCGTCCTGACGCTGCTCGGGCGCGCGCTGCTCGTTCGCCGCGACTCGCAATCTTCGGAGACAATCGATGCGTAATCTTGTTGTTCTGGGCGCCGCTGCGCTGCTGCTGGCCGGCTGTGGCGGGTCGAACGCGATGAGCGG